>JAVYQJ010000003.1 GCA_038731975.1 Thermofilaceae archaeon
TTTGAAGGATGTCTACGGGGGCCCGTAGCTCAGCCTGGAAGAGCGACGGGCTTTTAACCCGTAGAGCGGGATAGCCGCGCGGACGACCCGGGTTCGAGTCCCGGCGGGCCCGCCACCCGGCTGGTGGCGCTGCTCAAAACTTATCTCATGAAACCTTGCAGGGGATGCGTGCGCATCTGGCCGCAGTGCATCCCCTGCATCTACGTGGCGAGGTCGAGAGAGCTTCTAAATTCTCAGTTAAGCGACTATGAGAAGGTTTTCGCGCTAACGAGGCTTGCGGGAATGTTGGCCGCTGCTACCCCCTTTTCATCCACGATTAGATTGGCTACTGATACTTACCGGTTCGTAAAGCTGGCAGCCAGAAACGCTGATCCTTACAGTGGCTACAAAGCCGAGAGTAACAGCTGGGTGAAGGAGCACGTGATACCACGCATACAGGAGCGCGTAAGAGGGCTGAGTGGCTGCGAGCTTTTGCGAGAGCTGTTAGTAGCCTCGATCGCGCTGAACGCATTGGACCCGGGAGTACCGGGCTACGGCGCGTTCACTATGAATTTTACAGTCGGGTTGGGCCGCGATGAGAGCGCGATGGTGTGCCGGCTCTTGTCGGCTGCTCGAAGGGTCGCCTACATCCTCGACAACGCCGGAGAGGCTCTGCTGGACCTGGAGGTGGTGAAGGTCCTGGAGAGCATGGGGCTTGAGGTCTACGTTGTGGCGAAGAGCGGTGCCTACCAAAACGACGTCACTGAGGAGGAGGCTAGAGCTCTCGGCTTCGGCGACTACGCGCGAGTCGTAGGCACAGGGAGCGATAGTGCCGGGCCCCTCCCGGGGGAGCTATCGAAGGAAGTTTTGGAATTATTATCTTCAGTGGATGTCATACTGGCAAAAGGGATGGCGAACTTCGAGGCTTTCGAAGAGTGGTGCCCACCGAAGCCCGTGATCCACGTGCTCCTTGCGAAGTGCGTGCCAGTTGCTTCGGCTGCCGGCGTTGCTGTGGGAGAAGGGGTTATTGCGGTTAGATTCTCGGATTGCCACTAGCTCCTGTTATTAAGCGTTGATTGTTTATTCTCCGGCAGTACTCCAAGGCCATGCTTTCGGGCGCTGAAATCAGGAGGTTGATTGAAAGGGGTCTGCTTCTAGTGGACCCTCTGTCCGGTGAGTGCATAAGGGAAAACGGGATAGACCTGCGGATCGGAGATGAGATAGCTGTGCTGCTCAATAATCCCGTGCCACTCGATCCAGATAAATTGAGGGAGGTGAACTTGAACGAGTACTACAAGGTAATGAAGCTAGACTCCGGCTTTGTCCTCCAGCCGTACATGAAGGTGCTGGTCTCAACGCTCGAGTACGTTAAAATGCCGGACGATGTGGCGGGCCTCATTGAGCTGAGGAGCACGTTCGCGCGCCTAGGACTTAGCATCCCGCCGACCGTGATAGACGCAGGGTTCGAGGGGCAGATCACGCTGGAGGTGCACGGCGGAGCGTTCCCCGTGGTTCTAAGAAAGGGTATGCGCTTCGCCCACGTCGTATTCTACAGGGTTGAGGGCGAGCCTATCCCCTATCGAGGTAGGTACCAGGGACAAAGAGGAGTTACTTTACCGCGTTAGCATACTCCGCTGTAGAGCCTGCTCGCCACCGTGTCCCCCTTATGTGCACCTGCGCTCCGCAGAACCTGCAGCGATTATCCAGCGTGAGGTTCCACTCGAAGATCTCAAAGCCGAAGCGCTTAATCACGGGTTTCCCGCATTGAGGGCAGTACGTGTACTCACCACTGTGTCCGGGCACATTGCCCACGTAAACGTAGTGCAACCCCTCATTTCTTGCTAGCTCCCAGAACCTCACTAGGGTCTCTACAGGCGTGGGCGGCCTATCTATGAACTTGTAGTGCGGGAAAAAGCGCGAGATGTGAAGGGGGACCTCTGAGCCCAGCTCGTCTAAATGCCATCGTAGCATCTTGCGGAACTCCTCCTCAGAGTCGTTAACTCCGGGAACGACTAGGTAAGTGGTCTCAACGTGCACGCCTTTCTCCTTGAGCAGTTTGACATTTTCGAGCACGGCTTCCAACTTGCCGCCGATCACCCGCAGGTAGGTCAAGGGATCGAAGGCTTTAACATCAACGTTGGCGGCGTCGATGTATCCCGCCAGCTCCTCCAGCGGCTCCCGGCAGGCAAAGCCGTTGGTGACCAGCACGTTAAACCCCCCCTCCTGCTTTACCAGCTTAGCGACTTCCTCAACGTACTCGTACCATATGAGGGGCTCGTTGTACGTAAACGCCAGGAAGGGAACACCGTACCGCTTCATGAGCCTCACAACATCCTGTGGCTCCACGTACTCCAGCCACGCCTTAGTGGGGCTGGCGCGCGAGATGGTCCAATTCTGGCACCAGGGGCACCTAAAGTTGCACCCCACCGTGCTGATGCTAAAAATGGGCGCCCCCGGGTAGAAATGATAGAGCGGCTTCTTCTCGATGGGATCGATCGCCATGGATGAAACCATACCGTAAACAAGCGTGTAAAGCTCGCCACCCCTGTTCATCCTGACGCCGCAAAGCCCCACGCGCTCGGGCTCCAGGACGCACCTCCACGGGCACAGCAAGCACCTGACCCTACCACCATCCAGCTTCGCAAACCAGCGCGCCGGTCTAACCCCTTTAACCCCTTCCACACCCACACTTTAAGGATCGCAACCCCTCCTTAAATTCAGTGCCCGAGCCTTTGGAAGCTAAGTTGATCGCTCGCAGCATGGCTGATCCGAACCTTTGACTCACTTATCGTGAGTGCCCGAAGCTGCAGCTTTACCAACGGGGAAGCTTGGTAGCCCGGCGGGGATTCGAACCCCGGCCTCGGGGGCATGCTCGCCGAGCTCAAAGCTCGGCTCAAAGCCCCGCATGCTTGCCGCTACACCACCGGGCTGTGAAAGTGATTCTGAGAGTCCCTTTTAACTTTTCGCGCTATTGAAGGCTTGCTCCAGGCAACGGTAAGTCTTCAAGTACCTCGGGTAGAGCTCGGCATAGATCCTCTGCATCTCCGGGTCTGGGTCTACCGCGCGCTCTATGTGTACCATCGACGCGATCGCGCGTCGCACGTCCCCGTAGTGCCCGCAGCCGACGGCGGCTAGAATCGCAGCGCCGAGACCTGCCGCATCGCTAACGTGCGGTAAGAGTAGGCTTACACCCACTACGGACGCTTTGATCCTGTTCCAAAGCTCCCCCCTCGCTTCACCACCCGTCATCGTCAGACGCTTGACATGAACGCCCAGCTCTTCGAGCAGATCGAGCACGCCCTTGTACTGGAAGGCTACACCCTCGAGTATAGCACGCACAAAGTAGCCGCGCGTGTGAGCGTGAGTGAAGCCTATGAAGACGCCCTTCGCGCGAGGATTAAAGAAGGGGGCTTTCGCCCCCCACAAGTAGGGGTAGTAGAAGAGACCCTCGCTCCCCGGCGGCACTTTCCCAGCCTCCTCTAGGAGAACATCGTACGCCGAGACCTGGCGCCGCCGCGCCTCCTCAACCTCGAGGCCGCCAAACTGGTCCCTAAACCACCTCAGCGACTCCCCAGTCGCGTTAACCACGATTTCGTACTCCCACCTGTTTGGAACCACATGCACGCAAGTATCGATGCGCATCTTCTTGTCTGGCCTCGGCTCGACGAGGGGGGCCTCGAAGCACGTGCCAGTGCCTGTACCAATGTTCACCTCGCCCTCATCGACAACCCCGGCCCCGAGCGCCTCGCACGGTCTATCACCTCCGCCGCTGACGATGGGAGTCCCCCGTTTAAGTCCAGTAACTTCAGCGGCTTCCGAAGTCACCTCGCCGACCACCTCCCACGAGCCCTTAAGAGGCGGGAGGATTTCCGCCGGGATCCCCAGCTCCTCGCAGAGCTCAAGGGACCACTTCAACTTGCGGATGTCCAGCAGCATCGTCCGCGAAGCCATGCTGAAGTCAGTGCAGGCTTCACCCGTCAACTTGTAGGCAATGAAGTCCTTAGCGAAGAGAATCCTGTCGATCCTGCGGAACAACTGCTCCGCCTCCTCCTTCAACCATAGGAGCTTAACAGCGGAGAACATCTGATCCACGGGTAGCCCTGTGATCTCAAGAACCCGCTGGCTTCCAACTCGCTCGCGAACCCACTCCTCCTGCTTGCTCGCGCGAGAATCAAGCCAGATTATCGCGTTGTAGAGAACCCTCCCCTCCTTATCCAGCGGAGCGAAAGCCTCCCTCTGCGACGAGAGACCAACAGCTTCGATGCTCTCCGAACCCACGATCCTAGTCACCTCCCTCAATGCCTCTAACGCAGCCCTCCACCAGTCGTTCGGGTCCTGCTCAGCCCAACCCACGCGGGGGTGGTAGACGCCGTACTCCCTGAAAGCGGACGCAACCTGCCTACCGGCGAGGTCGAAAACTACAACCTTACAGCCGCCAGTTCCAATATCAATCCCGGCCACCAGCGGGGTATCTGCCACGCAGGACACTGCTCGGAAGAGGTAAATAACGCTTTCACAGCTTGAGAGAACGATTTAATAATGGCGTTTAACCTCGACCCAGGCTATGATCAAGTTTAAGGAGCTAAAGAGGTTAAGGCTAAGAGATGGGGTTCTTGTGCAGGGACTGCCGGGGATAGGCCTGGCTGGGAAGCTGGCGGTCGATTACATCGTGAGAGAGCTTAAACTAACGAAGGTCGCCGAGCTGCTCACCGATGGACTCCTCCTCCAATCGAACGTCGCCGTCTTTGTCGATGATGAGGCCATCATCAGGCTCCCCGCCTACGAGTTCTTCCTGTACGAGGGAGCGAGAGACGCGCTCTTCGTTACGGCTCCCTCTCAGCCGGTTGTCTGGCAGCAGTACGAGGTTAGCGAGTACATCCTTGACTACTTCCAATCAATCGGCGGCCACGAAGTCATAGCCGTGTGCGGAACAACTATGGGGGACTCCGAAGGAGTTTACTTCGCTGCTGCAAGCCCAGAAGTCAAGGAGGAGCTGGCCAAGCTCGGCTTCAAACCCTCACCAGGGGGCGTTATCACGGGTGCTTGCGGGCTTCTACCTGCGCTGGCTGCGTTGCGGGGCTTGAAAGCGTATGTACTGATGGGGTATGTCACGCAGCCCGAGCTGGATCCCATCGCTGCGAAACACGTTGTACAGGCCCTCAGCAGGCTTCTTGGATTCGATATTAGCACGAGCAACCTCGATCTTCTGATGGAGGAGTTAAAAAAGAAGGAGATGGAGAGAATTGAAGCTCTCAAAGAAGCCGTAAAAACGAGGAGGATCGAAGGTCCACCCTTCTACTTGTAAGTAAAAAGTACATTGATTAACAGCTCCGATGATTGTATGATGATTAATAGTAATGATTACTTTATCTTAAGATAATGTTACCATAATCTTTCAGAAGCTTTACGATAGCTTCGCGGAGGGCATCGGACATCGAAGGGTAGATTCCTTCCTCGACTAGAAGCTTGAGTAGTCGGTATTGCTCAGCAGTCAACCTGATCGACACTCGCTCCACATCCATTCTCATCACGCTTCAGAGCTCCAGACCCTCGTCAGCACGTCAGCGCGAGTGAGGCGGTAACCCTCCCCTATATTATTGCTACCTCGCAAACGCCCTCGAGAAGCCTCTTAAATGATTCAGCATCCCTCCTGTCACCCACTATAGCCCCGTAGTGCATCGGAATTGCCAGTGCTGGCTGTATCCTGCGTACGGCTTCTACAGCCTCGCTAGCAGTCATCACGTACACGCCGCTCACTGGAACGAGAGCGACATCCACGTGTCCTCTGAGGCTCTCCATCTCGGGTATGAGGTCGGTATCGCCGGCGTGGTATATCCTCACACCACCCAGCTCTACGATCACGCCGATGCCGCCGTACTCGCGCGGGTGGTATGGTTTGCCGACGTTGTACGCAGGTACTGCACGCACCTTAACCCTCTTCACCTCAACCTCGTCCCCTGGTTTCAGAAGCTTCAGCTCCCGTACTAGTCCCCTCAACTTTCGCTCGCAGTTAGAGGCCGCTACGATGACGGCATCCCTCTTGAGGGCCTTCCTCAAGTCTTCGGGGCTGCAGTGGTCGTAGTGATCATGGGTGCAAATGCCCACGTCCCCGTCGCCGGGAGAAGAGGGCAGGGAGAAAGGGTCTATGTAGACGACCGAGCCGCCCCCTTCCAGCCTGAATCCCGCGTGTGGGAGGTGCTGAATCTTAACCCCCCTGAAGTGTAGCTCGCCCACGAGTAAGCATTAACAAAGCCGCAATATATCCTTACTGGGGTCGACATGGAACTGTGCGATTACGCGCGCAAGCTGGCACTTGTGCTGGTTCTCGAGGGTTTAAGAGCTGTAGATCCCGCGAACCTGCTCATGGAGCGAGTTTCGCTCGCTCAAGGCAAGCTTCGAGTTGACGGCTTGGAGGTGAACGTGAGCAGCGGTGTGTACCTCGTGGCGCTCGGGAAGGCTGGTGGGTACATGGCTGAAGCGCTCGAAAAGATCCTCGGCGACGCTGTAAGGGGGGGCGTTGCCACGATGTTAAAGGGGGCGTCGAGCCCAGCTCTAAGGAGAGTTTCGTTAGTGGTCGCGGGTCATCCCTACCCAGATGAGGGCAGCATAGAGGCTGGAAAGCTGGCCTTGAAAACCGCGGAGAGGGCGAAGGCGGAGGGCGTCCCTCTCGTTGTTCTGCTCTCTGGTGGCGGGTCGGCGATGGCCGAGGTACCTGCTCCCGGCGTAAAGCTTGAGGATCTGCGAAGGTTAACAGAGCAGTTGCTAAAGTGTGGCGCAACGATCGATGAGGTCAACACTGTGCGAAAGCATCTTTCGCTGCTGAAGGGTGGAAGGCTGGCTGCTGCAGCTTCACCCTCACCCGTTGTAACTCTCGCCATATCCGATGTCATCGGCGATAGATTGGACGTAATTGCATCGGGACCCACCGTACCGGACCCCACAACGTACGACGACGCGCTGAACGTACTGAAGCGGTACAACTTGATGTCACAGGTACCCCCTAGCATTGTTGAAGCTCTGATGAAAGGTCATAAGGGAGAGATCCCTGAGACCCCAAAGCCGGGCGAGCTACCAAACAGCGTCGCTCTCGTGGTGGGCAGCAATATGACTGCTCTCAAGGCTATGAAGAGGCACGCTGAGAGCATGGGTCTTAACGCTTTGATCCTGACCAGTATGCTGCAGGGCGAGGCCAGGGAGGCAGCTAAGGCCTTAACCGCTGTAGTGCTCGAGGTAAAGCGGTCTGGCTTACCGGTTAAACCACCTGCAGCTGTGATCTGCGGTGGCGAAACCACAGTCACTGTACGAGGGAGCGGTAAGGGGGGAAGGAACCAAGAGTTCGCCCTCTCAGCCGCTCTACGTATCGCGGGCGAAGAAGGCGTAGCAGTAGCAGCGGTAGGCAGTGACGGTATTGACGGTCCCACAGATGTAGCGGGAGCAGTAGTCGATGGCCGCACGATCAAGAGGGCAAGGGAACTGGGGCTGGATCCGATCCACTACTTGGAGAACAATGATAGCTACACTTTCTTCAAGCTAGTAGGTGGGCACGTAGTAACGGGTCCTACACGTACAAACGTGAACGACTTTTACATTGGCGTGGTGGCGACCGAGGACGTTGCCTGGTAAATAAAATAAAGATTGTTAAAAATAATAACGTTATCTTAATTGTATTCTCTCCGAGATGTTAAACTTCTCGTTAACTTCAGTGATTTCATTTTCACTTCTCTCGAGCTTGCTAAACCTGCTCAGAGTCAATCGTAAACTACCTCTGTAGAGCGTTGTGAACCCATTACTGATCCGGACCGTTGAGCCGATAATCTCCCTGATTCTATCGATATCATCGTCCCAGACCGACATTATCACTGTACCGGTTTCGTCGCCCACTATTGCGTCAGCCACTCTGTGCTGCGCCCCATCCTTCCTTGAAAAGACAGTCTTCTCATCATTTAACTTCAGAATCTTCACGGTGATTGTAAACCATTTCGAGTACGGCTTAAGATCCTTAACTTTCAGCACTTCTAAATTCCTCTTACTCACCGCATCCTCTCGCGCTCCCGCGCGCCTGCGCGGCCCGTGAGCCGCCTTAAAATGTTTTCGCCCCCCCGATCCACGCAGGTGTTCATTCCTTTTTCGAAGGCCTCAGGTCTGCTCTCCTGGAGCGGGGAAAGTCGCGTTCTAACGCTACGATAGAAGCCTAAGCAAGTTTTCTCGAGATACCTCTATAAGCTCATTAGCGGCTAGGCCGCGTTCTTCTGCTATGAGGGTAATAACCTCTGGGATCATTGAGGGGGTTAGATGCAGCCCCCTGTACTCGTAGGGGCCATCGCTTTCAAACGTTATTGAATTGAGCGGGGTTCTTTTCGCGATGCTTCTGTGCTTATCGCTGATTTTCACGGTGGGGTTAATCGATATCAGGTAGCCCCGTGCCACGATCTCTGAAAGGACGTCTAGGGGGCCGGTGAACCAGTGGAAAAGCGCACGTTTTATCCCGAAGCGTACGACTTCCTCAAGAACCTGCCTCCAGGCTTTAGCAGTGTGCAGGTTAACGGGAAGATCGTGATCCTTGGCGATCTGCAGAACGCACCTGAAGACAGCCAACTGCTGCTCATACGTGTCTGGTACGAACGCCAAATCTAGGCCTACTTCTCCAATGCATCGTACTTCACCACTAGCCGCGAGCTTTTCCAGCCCCTTCAATTGCTCTTCCAAGTTCACCTCCCTGAGCGACCAGGGATGAAGGCCAGCGCATGGTACAATGTACCTGAACTTCTTAGCGAGTTCGAGAGTCCTCAAGGAAGATTCCACATCGTCCGCTACCCCAACGATCATTTCGAAGCTATCCCCAAACGACTCCAGTTCAGCCTCGCCAAATTCATGGATGTGGCAGTGCGAGTCGGTATACCTATGCGTCATTGCGCAGTCGTTTGTCCTAGGCGGAGCTGGTTATTAAAGCCGTTTGAAGCCGCTGATCCGGGAAAGGCGGAGTTCGAGGCGGGAGTCTACGGTATGACTCCGGTGGTCTTGGCGAGCTTCCAAGCGGCAGATTCGCTGAGCCCGCCTTCGCCGAGTATGGTGTACCTATCCCTCACCTTGTGTGCTAGTTTCAACGCCTCGATGATTGCTTTTGGGGGTACGCCGAGCTCCTCGCAATTCGTTGGAGCCCCCACCACTCGCAATAGCCTCCTGATCCGTCTCCAGTCAATTCCGTGAAGATAAGCCATCATAATGGTTCCGACACCGACCTGTTCGCCGTGAAGACTCTGTTTCTCGGGGTAGACGATGTCGAGAGCGTGGCTGAAGGCGTGTTCGCTGCCCGAGCAGGGCCTAGAACTGCCCGCTATCGCCATCGCTACGCCACAGCTTATCGCAGCTTCGACGAGTATGCTAATGCCTTCAGGCTCCTGCCTGGCTATCGCCTCCGCGTTCTTGGCTACCATGGAAGCGCTCATCCTAGCGAGCGCCAAGCTGTAATCGCCCACATACTCACCCTTAATCTTCCTGGCCAGTATCGCATCTCTTACGCTGGTGAACTTACCTATGATGTCTCCAAAACCGCTGGCGAGAAGTCTACGCGGGGCCTGAGCTATAACGTCGATATCCGCTACAATAGCTATCGGTGGCTTAACGAATTTGCTAATAGGGTAGCCGTTCACATCCTTTAACGAGACGGCTGGGCTGGCAATACCGTCGTGAGAGACCGAGGTGGGCACGCTTACGAAGGGGATATTAAAGATGTAAGCCACGTACTTAGTAACGTCGATCACCCTCCCTCCACCTACTGCTATCGCAACGTCGGGTCTGATCGATTGGACCAGCCCCCTGGCTTTCTCAAGGCCCTCCCTATCACTCCCCTCAATAACGCCCGTATGAACCTCGAACTCCTCTCTTAAGAGCAACTCGGCTACGCTGAACCCGACACGGGGACCCACGTGAGGCCCTGTGAACACCACAACCTTCTCATAAGCGAACGACCCGAGCAGCGGGGGTAATTGCTTAAGCGCTCCACTACCCACGATAACTTTCGCGGGGAGCTCTATCTCGTGTATCGGCTTCCCCTCCACCACTCCCCCATTGTGGGAGAAGGCTAAAAAACCGACTGAGTCCAGCTGTTAAGCGGCGAACAAAGTTTAAGAGCCAATAGGGGGTTATCGCCGGGGTGGTGGAGCTAAAAAAGGAAAGGTGGTTGGTATTCTCAGCCTGGCCGTACGTTAACGCGATCCCCCACCTAGGTAACCTGATAGGGTCGATCCTCTCCGCTGACATAGCGGCGCGCTTCCTCAGGATGAAAGGGGCTGAAGTAGTATTCGCCAGCGGATCAGATCAGCATGGAACGCCAATCGAGGTGGAAGCCATTAAGCGCGGTCTAGATCCAGAGAAGATGGCCGACGAGATGCACGAAAGGATCAGCGAGCTCTTCAAGAAGTGGGGTATCTCATTCGATATTTACACGAAGACCCATAATCCAACTCACATAAACTTCGTTCGAGAGTTCTACTCTCGGGTTTATGAGAACGGGTATATCTTCAGTGATACGGTCCAGGTACTCTTCTGTCCTGTAGATAATATATTCCTGCCCGATAGGTTCGTTGAGGGTACATGCCCCTACTGTAATTACCCGAGGGCTAGGGGGGATCAATGCGACAACTGCGGTAGGCTCCTCGATCCCCTCCAGCTCATTGAACCCCGTTGCGTAATATGCCTATCTAAACCGGTGGTCAAGGAGAGTAAACACTGGTTCTTTGATTTACCTAAACTTGCTAATAAACTAAGTGAATATATTGAAAGCAATCCAAACCTTCCAGATAATGCCCGCAATATGAGCGTCCAAATGCTGAACGAGGGTTTGCGGCCCAGGTCAGTTACTCGAGACAATAAGTGGGGCATTCCAGCACCTTTCCCGGGAGCTGAAGGTAAGACCATTTACGTGTGGATGGAGGCCGTCCTTGGATACGTTTCCGCCGTGCGAGAATACTTTGAGCGGCGAGGCGAACCCGAGAAGTGGAAGGAGTTCTGGTTAAACAGCGAGACTAAGAGCGTTTACTTCGTCGGGAAGGACAACATACCCTTCCACACAATCATTTTCCCAGCCCTGCTTCTAGCATCGGGGGAGGGCTATGTTCTACCGTGGACAGTGGCTTCCACCGAGTACCTGTTATTCGAAGGTGAAAAGTTCTCTAAGAGTAGGGGGATCGGAATATGGATTGATGAGGCAATCGAGCTCCTGCCCGTCGACTACTGGCGCTTCGCGCTAGTTTGGATGAGGCCAGAGGTTCGAGATACTAGCTTTACGTGGAAAGGGCTGCAGGAGGTTGTGAACGCTATACTCAACGACACCATCGGCAACTTCGTTCACCGAACTCTGACGCTTGTTAAGCGCAGGTTTGATTACGTGATACCTGATCCTGGTGAATTGAGGCCCGATGATCAAAGGGTACTAGATGACGCTTGGAGTAGGATTGATGAAGCTGAGAAGGAGATGATGGCTTTCCGATTTAAACGGGCTCTCCTACGCATAGTGGAGGTTGCATCCATAGGTAACGCTTACCTGAACGAGAAAAAACCCTGGGAGGAGCCTCTTCAAGAAGCTGCAAAAACCCTCTTTACGGCTTGCAGTCTTGTAAAGACTCTAGCCGTAACGCTGGCGCCCGTGATTCCTGGAAAGGCTCAGGAGATGTGGGAGGCTCTTGGCTACCCAGGGAGAGTTGAGGAAGTTTGGTGGCACGAGGCGAAACAACCGGTCAAGCCGGGCCTTAGGATAATGGAGCCTCAACCCCTGTTTAGAAAGATCAGCGATGAAGAGTTGGCTGCTATGCAGGAAAGGTTGGCAAAGATCCGGAAAGGGGGTCTCTCCTCGAGTCAGAGTTAATCTACAACCTCGCCTACTAGATGCAAGGGGGTGTAACCCTTTATCCTCACTCTAACTCGCTCCCCCACTTTGACTGTGTTCGGCAAGATGACTGGTTTGTACGTGTCGGTCCTGGCTATCACGGTTCCCTCTTTCTTGCCATTCTCGCAGACTAGAACTTCAAGCTCCCTGCCTAAGTAAGTCGAGTTTATAGAGGCCGCCACCCTTAGTGCTACATCGGTGAGAATTCGCGATCTCCTCTTTTTCTCTGGTTCAGCGACGGTGTCTCTAGCTATGTAAGCTGGGGTAAAGGGTCTGAAGGTGTAGCGAGCCACGTGAACCTTGTCGAACTTCAACTCCTGCACTAATTTAACACTCCTGAGAAAGGCTTCCCAGTCTTCACCGGGGTATCCCACGATAATGTCCGTCGCTACTGACAGTTCACCTACCCTACGGCGAAATAGTTGAACTAGGTTCTTGTACTCTTCCACAGTGTACCTTCTTCGCATCAGCCTTAGTACAGTGTCGTCACCCGACTGCAATGGTAGGTGCACGTACTTGTATACCCTCTCGTCCTTGATGAGTTCGGAGAGCTCATCCGCGATGCTTTTGGCCATCCAAGGCTCCATCATTCCGATCCTAATCCTGTAGTCGCCGTCAACCTCAGACAGGATGCGTCTAATGAGGTCGGTTAGCCTGAGACCCAGATCGAGGCCATACGCCGCAACATCCTGCCCAGTGAGGTAGACTTCCTTTGCGCCTCTTCTCACGGCATCTGCAATAAGCCGCAACGCCAACTCTGGGTCTAAACTTGTTACCCCCCTCCTAACCAGAGGCTCGGCGCAGAAGCCGCACGCCCCTGTGCACCCCACCTCAATCGGAATCACATACCTCACACCCCCCGTGTATTCGCCAGCGAATATCGCCCTCCGGTACTCGCGGACCAGCCATAGCTCCTCACCTTGCACGAAGCGTGGTAGTTCACTGAGGCATGATGGCTCCACGAGTGAGGCTTTTGGAGCAGCTTCAAGTATCGAGTAGGGTCGAACGTTAACGAGGCATCCAGTTACGGCGATCCTCTTACCCGTCGAAGCGAACTCTCTCAACCTCCTGAGAATCTTGCGCTCCGTATCTCCTCTAACGGCGCACGTATTGATGATAACTGCGTCAGCTAGCTCGGCATTCTCAACGATCTCAGCGTACCGTGATACTACCTGCTTCACGTACTCACTGAGGGCCTTGTTAAGCCAGCAGCCGTAGTTTTCGACGTAGACCCTCATCCACTCGTACCGCAGTAGGACAGCTTAAATCCTTCAAGCGCGTTACAGAGTCAGCAGTCCAACGCACTGTTTGTTGAGGAAGAAGTTAAAAAGTGCACTTACCGCAGATAGCGCGTGCGGAGAATAGCGTGGACGCTGATCATGCTGCTTACACTAGTCCCCCTCAGCGCTACGGCAGCCCCCTCAGTCGAGGCGAAGGCTAGGGTTGAGCCGCCCTACGTGATACTCACTCTCTCTGTTCAAGATCTTCCAACATCAACTTTCACTCTCGATATTGGGAACTTCTCTCACTTTCTCGAATACGCCTTCGCGGTGACCAATGGTGCAGTCGCGTACGGTTCTCTCGAAGGATCAAAACTGATATTTCAAACGAAAATGGTAGGAAATACTACAATTTACATGGTTTTAAGAACGTTTAAATACGAATATCACAGCATTGTCTTCAGCTTACCAGCCCCCCTAGCTCCAATTGAAATTCTACCGTGCAATTTCTCGCTCACTATCTATGGTCTACCGTCAATGCCGAGCGTAATTCAATCGCCTTTCAATGTTACAACCGGTTACAACGAGAGCCTACGATACTACATCAAGGGTGCCACGGTAGCAGAAGAGCCATGGGGCAATTTAACTTTCAGCATTGGCACTACTCGCCTACCCCCTACAATTAAGAGGGTTGAGAGGACGTTGATGATCGATGCTCAAAGAGTTATAATAGTAGACAACATTACGCTGCAGGGCATCACCGACTACAACACCGAGAGCATCAACCTCACATACCCGTTAAGCCTCGATGTGGAGGAGGTGGGAGGCCTCGTAGGCCCCTATCCGCGAGCTCTCTACACGGTTACTCGCACCGGTAACAGCACGCAGGTCGGTATATCGCTGCTCGCGCCCCCTGCACGCGAGGGCGATCTGGCCTTCGTATGGGTGAAGCTTTCGAGCCCACTGCTCTCCAAGGATAATCGCTACCTGATCCCGGCTTACGCCGGTATTGGGCACTACGTGCCAAGCTTTACGGTTACTCTCAAAGTGCGCGGCAGTCTAGCAGGTTTGAGCGAAGCAGCGGTGGAAGGGGACTATCGCGTTTACAAACTTCCAGAGCGTAAACTACTGGGAGTGGAAGTAGACCCTTACATAATGCTTGAAGGGTCTCTACTGCCCCCACCGCAGCCGAACTACCTGCTCATATCCATGATTTTTGCCGTAATTGCGGCGTTGAGTTACTTCATGTCATCAAGAGTGGGGCGTGCGGCTCCGACAGAGACGAGAGTCGAGGTTAAATTGACTGGCGAGCTGATTGCTGTTCTGAAGGAAAGGAGCGACAACCTTGCTGCTTTTCTCGATTCGTGGAGCAAGTACGATAAAGGCAAGCTCAGCAGGCAAGCTTACAGGCAAGCGGTACTTAGGTACAGACGACGGGAAACCGAACTGAGGAGGAGGGCTAGAGAAGTCGCTCTAAAAAGTGAGGAGAGTTTAAAACTTTTAGATAAGGTTGATAATATATTTTTTGAGGTTGAAAAACTTTTGAATAGGCTTGACGAGCTAAAAACTAGTATGGAAAAAGGACTCATGCCACAAACAGAGGGAAGAAGAAGGATAACCGAACTTAATGAGAGGCTGGAACAACTAAGGAATGAATTAGAGGAGCTAATAGTAAAATATTCTGAATCTTGATCAAAACGTAAAAAGTATTTACGTCAACATCTTTACTGTTTGAAGCTTAGCCTCCGTACTGGTTAAATTCGGTGAATAGGCAAAGAGATAGCCCATGCGATTATTGAACCCTCCTTACGCTGAGCTAAAAGAGAGACAAGCTTTCGCTTTTTAGCCTGCCCACCAGAGCTATAGGACCGGTATGAGCCTT
This sequence comes from Thermofilaceae archaeon, assembly GCA_038731975.1. NCBI lineage: Archaea > Thermoproteati > Thermoproteota > Thermoprotei > Thermofilales > Thermofilaceae > Thermofilaceae archaeon. Next base: position 14,966 of record JAVYQJ010000003.1, read on the forward strand.
TGAAGCGCTTATTCTGCATCATAGAGGGGATGGTGCGGGGGCCGGGATTCGAACCCGGGCAGGCCTACGCCAGCGGAGCCTCAGTTTAGGCCTAGGGTGTAGTCCGCCCCCTTTGACCTAGCTCGGGCACCCCCGCACGGGTGACGTCTAAGTCTGGGTTATAAAGCTCGCGGCCGATGAGCTAGCGGGCAGTGTAAAGCTCAGCGGGTCGGCGATGTAGCTTCTACTGAGCTCTACGAACACTTCCAAGACACTATCGGCGGTTGTGGCCTCAAACTCGCGGAGCTTTCCAGCAACTTCGGCAGCTATTTTCTCGTAGTAGCTGATGCACTCGTCAGTGAGATAGGCACGGTAGCTCCTCAATTCCTCCAGGTCGATCACTCTCACCTTACGCTCCTCGGTGTACGTAACATCAACGCAGAGGTCTATGTACCAGAGGGCGTTTGGCGGGCGCGGTTCGATCGGCGTGTTTATGTTTACGTAAACCCCCTTGAGAAGCCCATTACCGCTAAAGTACGCGTGTGGCAAGACGCAAGATCCGAGCGTAGCGACGCTTAAGATAACATCCCCCTCCTCCTTTGGTATCTCGAGGCCATCATAGGTGCCTGGCGCACGAGCTTTCCTAACCAGCTTTAACGTGAGCGGCCATCTTGCGAGTACCTCGCACTCTCCCTCTATTACCGCTACCCTGCCATCGATCTTCTCGTGGAGAAGCCGGAGCCTGCCCGCCGTATACTCCTTTGCCACTTCCTCCATCAAGGCTTTGGATAGGTGCTCGGGCTTGCAGTACTTCAGAAACACGTTCTCGGCCTCATCGACTAGATTGGAGTACCTGCTTCCGCAGGCCTTAAAGAGGTGGTGCAACGGGATCGTGGGGACTTGCTTCGCGCGAAGGTTATCGAAGCGTGCTTTGTCTTCAAGCGATAGCGGTACGAGTGCTAATAGCTCGCCATCTGTTAGTTTGACAGGTTGCGTGGCTTCACGTGCTTTCTCCTTCACGCGTAATGCCTTTTCCTTCAACGACTGCAGCTCGCCCAATAGTTCGCTCATTTCCGCCCAGCGGGCCGAGCTTCTCCACTTGACCCCCCAACCCTCTAAACCGGCCCTCATGGCCATCGATAGGAGCAGGCTCCGCTGCACCCCCCGAATGTGCTCGCTGACCTCGTGGAGCCGCCCCTCTATCAATCGAGCATATTCGCCTACGAGCGCTACCCCCCGCCTCAGTATGGGCATTCCTTCATGGAAAGTCACTACGTGTGCAGTCACGAGTTCACCGACTTTCGCACTGTCTTCGAGTACTCCTTTACGCTCTCCCGGCAGCTCCACAGTGTTTGGTCCCACAACTCTACAAACGTATGTAGCGTAAAGCTCCTCCTCCATCGTCACTATGGGAGACCTTGCTGCCACGCTGCGTAAGATCCTCAGTACGCTCTCCGCTAACGGCCTTTGGCCGATGACGACGAGCCCAGCGTGGTCGTCTCGATCCTTAATCGTGACTAGCGCTACTCCTTTCTCCTCTACCTCGCTACCGAATCGCTCCTTAAGCTGGGGGCTGGCATCGACGATTTTAATGCCGTTGTCGATCATGAGACGAGCAAGGGCCGTGGAGAAAATCCCCCGCACTCTAACCCCTCTCTCCATTGGCACCGAGGAGCTGCCGTGAACCGGAAGAAGAGCCTTGCGCTTGGGATCAAGTTGTGCGCGAGTGGTTCGCAAGAAACTTTTATACATCCGCCCTTTCTGCAGCGTGATGAGTATGAGTGAAGCTGTCCAACTGAGGCAGGCGGTAGATCTACTTCGGAAGCTAGTGGAAGATCGAGGGGTTCCTCGAAACATCAGGCGGCTTGCTGCCGAATCCATAGAGATTCTAAACGACGCCAAGCTTTCGCTGGGTCTGAGGGCGGCGAATGCGATTTCGAAGCTTGACGAAGCCTCCCTAGACCCTAATGCTCCTTTGTATGCGAGGACGTTGATATGGCAAGTAATAGCGCTGCTGGAGCAACTGAAAGATTAGTGATCAGGGAAGCGAGGAAAGAGGACTTAACGGATGTTTATGACATAGAAACGTTAAGCTTTGGAAGCGAAGCTTACGAACCCTTTCTCCTACAGTTGTACTTCAATTTAGCTCGCGAAACTTTCCTTGTAGCTGAAGTTGAAGGTCGCGTGATAGGCTATGCGATCGGCGTGCTCACTAGGTGGGGTGGGGGGCACGTGATCTCCATTGCAGTCCACCCGTCGTTCAGGCGGATGGGAGTTGCCGAAAAACTTCTGAGAGAACTTTTGAAGAGAATGCGACAGAGGGGGGCTAAAGCTGTTAGGCTGGAAGTCAAGGTGAGCAATGAGCCGGCTATAAATCTTTACAAGAAGCTAGGCTTTAGAGCTGTAGGCGTCATAAGCAACTACTACCCTAACGGCGAAGATGCCTACGTAATGATGGTAGATTTCGATGAAAACGGTTAAACTGTACTCCGGCAACGTGGTTTACGGTCGTCTGCCGTACGGTTGCCAACTATGCCTGCTCGGGTTGAAAAGCGTAATCTTCGTCACAGGCATCTGTCCGCGCTCGTGCTACTACTGCCCACTCAGCCTGGAGAAGAGGATGCGTGATGTATTCTACGTTAACGAGCGTCCCGTTAAAGGGCTCAATGAAGTGATCGCAGAGGTAGCGACCTCAGGGAGCAGGGGGGCTGGATTCACTGGAGGGGATCCGCTATCGAGGTTTGAGAGAACATTAACTGTGTTACAAACCTTGAAGAGCACTTTCGGCGAGCGCTTTCACGTGCACCTATACACGACGGGAGTAACCTTGGATGCCGACATAATCGGCAAGTTAGAGAGGGCAGGGCTGGACGAGCTGCGTCTTCACCCCGACCCTTGCCATGTAGAAAAACTTCTGAGTTTATTAAGAGAGAAAAGACCATCGTTCGTCGTTGGGTTGGAAATACCAGCGATCCCGGGTGGTTTCAACGAGGCCTTAAATCTAATAGAGAGGGCAGCAACTTCCGAGGTGATAGACTTTGTAAATTTGAACGAGCTCGAATTCTCGGAGAGCAACAGTAGTGAGCTTAGGAAGAGGGGATTAAGCATCTCCGATGATGGAAGGAGCGCTGAGGGTAGTCGGGAAACAGCGCTCAGATTAATCGAGGTCGCGAAGGCAAGAGGGTACGCCATAAGTTTGCACTTCTGCCCTGCGAAAAGCAAGGATGCCTACCAGACGCGATTGAGGCTCTATAGAAGGGGGGTTATTTCAGCAAAACCCCACGAGATAGTAAGCAACGATGGAACTATACTCAAAGCTGTAGTACCGGAGAGTTGCAGCAGCGTACCTGAGATCCTCCTATTTCGGGGGCGTCAAGGCTCTGAGACATCGTTGTTAGTTGCTGAGCTTACCGGCGCCCAACACAGCTTAGTTGAAGAGCTACCCGACTTCAATCGCACGCTCCTCAACATCATTTAGCTGCTCTATTTTGTGGAAAATCTCGATAACTCGGTGTAAATCACAGAAATTATAAGAATAATGATTCATATTTTTCCTTAGATCACGTGCAGCAGGGCAGCACTACAGTATTAGTTTTGCACTTTAGCAATCGTTAAGTATCAAAGCAGTATACAACGTTCAAGATTCAGGATTGCACTGCACATAAATAAGGGAGCGTTAACAAGTGTACCGGGAGAAAACATGGCGGAGTGGTACGCATTCGATGTAAAAGCCAGGAAGAAAGTGCGCATCAAGAACCCACAGTTCGTGCAGCTGAAGAACGGTCGATGGGCTGTAACCGGTCAGAGCGAAGAAACAGGAATAAAGGTCTTCAGATTCCTTAGCAAAGAGGAAGTAGAGAAATACGTAACTAAAAAGTAGATAAGATAGAACTCTACAAATAAAATAAATACATCTTTTTCTTTTCGCGCTGAGAAACGTTTATCTAGCGTGGCATTCTGAGGGACCGGGTTTATGTCGGAGGAGGACATTCTATTGCGTAAGATGATGCTCGACATGAAGCGTAAGTTGATGACAAGGCAGTCCCCTCAGAAGGTGGAGAAAGTAGACTACGTGAAGTTGCTCTATGATAACTTAAGCGAAGACGGAAAGGAGATGTTTAACAGGGCTTTAGCGCAGTATCCATCTGTGGCGCAGAAGGTTGCGGAGATGCTGGGGCAATTGATAGTGCAGGGCAGAGTGAGTGGTCCATTAGATGCTGAAACCATCTATGGGATTTTTAGCGAGTTAGGGTACCCCATACGGCTGGAGACGAAAATAGTTTATAAAAAGAAAGGAAAAGTAAAAACTATCAGCGAACTGTTAAAGGAGGAAGAATAGAGAAAAGCGTATATAATGGTCAGCCGACTGATCCTTATGCAGGGTGGTTCCAAAAAGCTGGTGCTTGTGACCACGGATTGGGCACCCTTTTCCGACAAGGTAGCTAAAATATGCGAAGAAGAGGCTGCTAAGGCTGGGGTTCAGTTCGAAGTAAGGAAAGATGATTGGGTCTACTTGACCAGGTATGGGGAAGTGGATGAACTGGGGGGTGCGGATGTGCCTCAAGTATTCATCGAAAGTGAGGGGCAAATTGTGCATGTACTCACACGAGTGCCTCTCGATGAAAATGGAAAACCAGACTTTGAGGGGGCGCGGCGCAGAATAGCTGACGCGTTGAGCAGTAGCCTGGCTTAGAGCAATTGTGTTCCTGTTATGATTTCATCGAATGACGTTCCTAAAGCCTCTAGAACTTGCTCCAAAGCCGTCCTCAGGTGCTCTATGTATTTGTCTGGATCGATCTCGTCTATTCTTGCCAGCTGAACTGCTTTGACCCCTTCACTCCCCCTAACCTTGACGAAGAAAATGATGTCTCCCACTTCTACCTTCATACCTACCCTTTGCAACTGCCTGGCCGCTTTAACGTGTTGAGGAGTGGTTTTCACGTAGCTTGCCAGCGGCTTCGTTAAAGCTACTTTGAATACAAGGTCGTTAAGAGCTACTTCCTTCCTTTTCAGCTTCATGTAATACTCGTATGTGAATTTCTTTAACTCTTCAATAGCGTTATCCAGTTGTTGAAGATCGTTAGCTGTACCCAGAAGATCTATGACCTGCATCACGAAACTCTTGATCAGTTCTGGAGTGTTTCGTTTCTTACCGACAATCCCTTTGGCGTCAACTAGCCCATTGTCGAGAATCCCTACGTAGTTTTTCTTGCGGCCGCTGAACGCGACCCACACATACCTTTTGTCGACGTCCAGGTCAACCTGCAGTTCTCTCACCCAGTTGATTAACTCTTCTAGCTTACTCGACTGGGGGTTCCAGAGGAAGAGGGAGTCTGTGTCACCATATAGGACTGGTAAACCCAGTTCCAGTGCTTTCCTCAAAGTTTGAACCATCAGGTAACGCCCCAGCGCTGTCGTTGCTTCTGCTACCGGTGGACAGTACAAGGGGAAGGTTTCGGCCCCGAAGACACCGTAGCTCGCGTTGATGAAGACCTTAAGCGCGCTTTGTACGACGTCGTAATGCCTCTTCCTCACGGGATCTTCTTCCGTTTTGGCGAGTCTCTTATAGATGTGAACTCTGAAATCCCTGAGGAAGCCAACGATCTCCGACATTATGCCCTTTCGCTTCGTGCACACCCAGTGGCTCAACCCGGGTATCGTGTTGCTCTTACAGTCTTCGTGTGGACACCTTACCGTTTCGTAAGAAAGATTCCACCTTTTGATTACTGACGGATATAGCGATGCGAAGTCGACGACCGTCACGTTGAAGAAAATACCCTTTGGTGGGTCGATTACGACCGCTCCAAGATACTTTTTCCCCTTTATGACGGCGCGAGTGTCTGTGTAACCCTTGTACTTGCGGATATCCTCCTCGTTGGGTATCAGGTACCCCCGCCTTCTATGTTCATAGTGGAGGAGGCTGCGAATCCATGTAGATATGTTGTGCCTTGTTAGATCCTCCACGCCGAGCTTAGAGATTCTTATCATGAGCACCATGAGCTTTAGTACCAAGTCGTCGTTGAAGGACGTCAAAGCGTAAGTTAACTCAGCGTCCCTTAAGCTGTATTTCGCTAGCTCCGTGTAGCTTAACGAGGGGATCGGCTTATCCGGTTTGACCTTTCCCACCCCTAGAAGTGCCTCGGAAATTTCGTCCAAGGAACGTCCTTCTCTGTACTTCCCCCCGAAAGCGTAGGTCTTCATCGACTTATTAGTGAAGAACTTGTAGAGATCTATGTGAAGCGAGCCTTTTAGCCTCGCGCGATCAGCACCACGCTCCCACTTTACTGGGATTTCCTCCTCGCTAAAGCCGAGCTTGAGGGCTCGGACCCTAAGGTAAGGCAGGTCGAATGCGTCGCCATTGAACGTGAGTACTACGGGGTATTTTCTCAGGATTTCAAATGTTCTCCGCAATAACTCGCGCTCACTGTTGAAGTACTCGACGTTCTCAAGCGGAATGGGGTCGCCCAGGTCCGGGCGCACCAATAGCAGAGTGCGCTTATACCCGTCCGATGCACAGAGAGAAACCGCTATCACTGGGTAGGGAGCCTCGTTGGGCCTAGGGACTCTGTTGGGCTCCGGCGAATAGACCTCTATGTCGAGCGAGACACGCTTGATGTGTGGAACAGGCGCCTGGAAGAGCTTCGCCCACTCTAAAGCTCTACGAAGTTGCTCTTCATCATTACCGTAGAGTTTCCTCAATTCGGCGACAATGCTTTCAGGGATTTCTACTTCAACAGCCTTCACCCCTTCGCCGGACAGCACGTAGGGCATCCCAGGAATTAGCCCCATATCGTATGCGTAGCAGTGGTGATACCTGATTCTAGCCTCCCAAGCGTGATCCTTAAGCAACTCCCTCAGCGCTCCGCGAGTTCCACCAATAGACAGCGGGTCTCTTGCTACAACTTTAGTCATTAATACGGTTCTATCCTGGAGGGGATCGTACTTCTCAACCACTTCTAAGTGATCAAACCCCCTGTGCTTCAGTACGTCAGGGTACTTTTGCACCAGCTCTTCAGGCGGGAGATCCGTGAGGAGGTAAGGCTTATGTCCGTTGGCATCTGGCAGCTCGACTATTCTGCCCTCTTCTTCGTCGTAGAATTTCATGACAGCCTTACCAAGCTTGCCGTCATACTCCACGTCAAGCAAGTACAGTGCCTTTGCCCTCTGCGAGCTCACAGGGGGATTAAGTCTCGACCGGGAGATAAGACTGTCGTTACCTGCTCCGCACCACCTGCTCCCCCCTTCCCTTCATAGGCTTTCGTCTCTAAGGTCGCCCTCGCTCTCCCTGGTTTTGGCTGTGGAGCGAGTGTCGTGGGGTCGACTGCCTTGAGAGCGGCTTGCTCGCCCGCTTTACGGCGCTCCGGCGATGGGGCGCTGATCGATGGGGTCGCACCTTAATCGCACGGGTGGCTTCCTAGCTCTGCTGGAAAGCTGCGAAAAGGAGCTTTAAGTGAACGTGCAGCTAAGCGCACTGGTTGAGGCGTTGAGGGCTTTCAAAATGGTCAGCCTGAGGTCAGGCGGCGTGGCCTTCGCGCTGATTGGAGAGGGGCAACGTGGTGGTAGTCCGGCTGAGAGCGGGTCGTATGAAGGCCCACATAACTGTAGTCGTTGAGCGACTGAGAATTAAGTGTTTTTTCCCTTTTCCCTCCCCTTCTCCACCCGCGCAGACTCTGCAGCGGGCTTTTCCTCTCCATCCCCACACTGATCTCCAGAGCGTCCGAGCCCACGATCGAAAGATAGTAGGGAAATAGATGAATTTATGAACGAGATGATCGCTGGGGAAGGATCGTGCAGGAAGGGCGGGTTCAAATCAACGGTTGGGTTAATTCTGTAAGAACTCTGGGTGGAATAGCTTTCTTAGAGGTGATTGATGGAGTCGACCTGCAGCTTTACACCGTTGTCGTTAAGCGTGATGAAAACCCGGAAGCTTGGAAAGCAGTAGCGAAGATTAAAGTCGGTACAGCTATTAGTGTGATAGGTGACGTACCAGCGGCGCAAATCAGCAAGAGAGGCATCGAAGTGCGGGCTCACGAGCTCAGGATCGTCGCTGAGCCGCAAGACCTTCTCCCACTCGATCCAACCGGTAAAACACCTGCTCTGCTCGATACTCTCATTGAGCACCGCTACGTAGCGCTGCGGATTCCCCGGCAGCGCGCGCTTTTCAGGGTTAGGGCTATGGTAATTAGGGCTGTACGCGAGTTTCTGGAAGGTCTAGGGTTCCTCGAGGTGCATACCCCCAAGATTTGCGGAGCGGGTGCAGAGGGCGGAGCTACTCTATTCAGGATTGACTACTTCGGTGGAACTGCGTACCTGGCTCAAAGCCCCCAGCTATACAAGCAGATGCTCATGTGCGGGTGCTCCCGAGTGTTCGAGATAACGCCCTACTTCAGAGCCGAACCTTTTAGCACTAGTAGGCATCTTAACGAGAGCTGGGGGATCGACGTCGAAATGGCGTTCATAAGGGGGCCTGAAGACGTCATGACACTTTTGGAGAAGCTCGTCATCCACGTTTTTGAATACCTTCAAACGAATGCCACTCGAGAGCTTCGAGAACTGGGCGTAGAACTGAGGGCTCCTCGTTCACCCTTCAAGCGATTAACGTACGATGAAGCACTTGAGATTCTGAAGGCTAGAGGGTTCCATGTAGAGTGGGGGCAGGACTTTGGAAGCGACGAAGAGAGAGTGATCGGCCAAGCAATGGTTGAGGAGGGGTATGACGCATACTTCATCGTGGAGTATCCTTGGCAGGCCAAGCCCTTCTATATAATGCGTAGGGGGGATGTAAGCGCCTCATTTGATCTCGATTACAGAGGGTTGGAATTAGCTTCTGGTGGACAGAGGGAGCACGACTATGATAAACTTGTTCAGAACATGTTGGAAAAGGGATTGAATCCAAGCGATTTTGACTTCTACCTTAAGGCATTTAAGTATGGGATGCCCCCTCACGGCGGTTTCGGAATGGGTCTAGATAGACTAGTCATGGTTATAACCGGCTCTCAGAACATTAGAGAAGTGGTGCTTTTCCCGCGTGACCGGCACAGACTCGTACCTTAACGTTAGCTTAAACTGGGATCACTTTCATACGGCTAACGGGATGATACTAGGTAGAGATGAGCTGCTGAAGTTGATACTGGAATCACAGCCCCCACTTATCGAAGGTTGGGTGGATCTGAACGTTCAGCTTCAACCGGCAGGTTTTGACCTAACTTTAAAGGAAGTGCGAAGGTTTAAGGGCGTGGGTCATATAGATTTTGACAACAGAGGAAGGGTTCTTCCCGACACTGAACCTATACCCTTCGAACCTGATGGTCGCGTTCACCTGAGCAAGGGTGCATATGTTCTGGTGTTTAATGAAATTGTGAATTTACCGTTGGGTATCGCTGCGATAGCTAAACCCCGATCCAGCTTGATCAGATGTGGTGCTAGCGTTGAAACTGCGGTTTGGGATCCCGGTTATAGGGGGCGTAGTCGCGCGTTGCTCGTTGTCTATAATGACTCAGGCATAGTGCTGGAGCGCAACGCTAGAGTAGTCCAACTAATGTTTATACGTGTCCAAGGAGCATCTGTTGGTTACGGAGGGGCATATCAGGGCGAAAGCTGATGGAAAGAGCCGCTCAAAAGCTCCTCAGTGAAAGGCGTCTGCTTAGGGTGCGCATTGAAGAACTCGGAGTAACTTTACACCTCGCTTACGGAACAAAGTTAGATAGATTATACTTGTTGCTGCCTCCCATTTTTTGCAGCTGCTCTAGCTTCTTCTTTAACGTGTTTACCAGGAGATTGAGCGAGCGTTGCGTACACCTTGCAGCTTATGAAATTGCCGGTTCCTCAGTTCCCGAAGTACACGTAAGCTTCGAGCACTTTAAAAACAGTTATTACCCTCTCATAATTAAAGGCTTGCTATCCTAAGCCTCTTCCGCCTCTACGGCTATCTCTGCTCTCGTTTCGATCCTTTCAACCCTACCGTCCCTGAGGTAAACGATCCTGTCACTGACATCGATCATCTTGAGGTCGTGGGTGGCCGTTACGATCGTAACCCCTCTCTCCTTATTCAACTGTCTCAACAGATTTATGATTTCCAGGCCGGTCTGCAGGTCGAGGTTGCCGGTGGGCTCGTCGGCGAGGATGATTGCGGGGTCGTTGGCGAGGGCTCTAGCGATTGCAACCCTCTGCTGCTGACCACCACTCAACTCCGTCGGCCGGTGGTAAAGCCGATCCCCAAGCCCAACGCGCTCAAGCAGCTCTCTAGCCTTCCGGATCCTCTCCTCTCTCCTAACTCCGGCGAAGATCATGGGCAGCATCACGTTCTCCATCGCGGTTAAAACCGGGATAAGGTTGAAAGTCTGGAAGATGTAACCGATTTTTCTCGCCCTGAGCCAGGCGAGCTCGTACGCGTCGAGCTTGCTGATGTCCACCTCATCTATGTAAACCCTCCCTCGTGTAGGTCGATCAAGCCCCCCTATCATGTTGAAAAGGGTGGTTTTACCGGCTCCCGAGGGGCCCATGATGGACACATACTCTCCTCTCCTTATTTTTAAGTTAACACCGTCCAAGGCTTTGACAATGTAAGGTCCCATTTTGTAGTACTTTGCTAGATCTTCAGTCTCAACCGTGTACTCGTACCTGAGCGCCATCCCTCTTCACCCCGATACATGATACGGGGGGTATATTACGTTTTCTAGATCTCGTAGCGTAGGGCTTCAGCGGGGCTGAGCCGCGCAGCATAGTACGCCGGGTAAAGGGTAGCAATTAAGCTGAGGAGCATAGCGATACCGACCCCGAGTACAAGCATTGCTACGGCGACCGGCAGCACGTTAGCAAGCGGTATAGTGGGATTCGTGTGCACCATAGCACTGACCGCGTTTGAAATACCTACTGCTGGGTTAACGGCCGCGTACACTAGAGCTGCTATAAGCCCGACCGCGTAGCCGGCTAATCCTCCAATTCCGCCCACCAGTAAAGCCTCCAGAAGGAATAGCTCGAGGATGTGACGATCCAAAGCCCCGAGGCACTTGTACGTGCCTATCTCCTTGTACCTTTCTGCCACCGCTATCAGCATGCTGTTAGTTATGCCTACGCCGCATACGAGGAGAGAGATGAAGAGGAGCCAGTACATGTATGGTTGAATGCCAGCTCCGCCGGCCAGCGCTTGGAACGAAGCCATCATCATGAGGGAGACAAAGAAGGCTATACCTAATGTTACGGAGGCAGTCGTTATCGCAACTCTGGTAAAGCGCCGCCGTACGTTCTCCAGGGAGATGCGGAACGCCTCTGAAACCGGCAGCTTAATTTCCCCGATTACGACCGTTGACATTTCTCTCGCCTCTCCAGGCCGATGATCTATAAAGGTTTTGCGCCATTACAATTTTTGTCCTTGCCCTCTCATCGAGTGCGTAGTTCTCCGCTTTAAATCCGGTCGTGCGCGGGGCTCACCCTACTCAATGCCAGTTAAAACGTGTACGCAAGGGAGCAGATGCTTTAAATGCCTCGGACTTGATTTCTACCGAGCAGCAGAGTCATGCAGGACAACTACGGAAACGACGTTCTAGATGCGCGGCAAGCGGTCTCCAGGATCATAGATCATATTCTGTCGCATAAGCCTGAACTGACAAAGCTACATGTTCTCAAAATGATCGAGGAGAGGATAAAGGAGCTGGAGGGGTTGATCGATGAGGATGCCGCAGCGTTGCTAGTAGCGCGGGAGCTGGGTGTACCACTCCCCCAATCGCCCCTACCAAGCAAAGCGAGGCTCCCCCTAAGAGATCTGATACCGGGCTTGCAGAATGTTCGAGTAATGGCGCGCGTACTGAAGGTGTTTGACTGGAGGTTCCCTGACGGTAGGATGATGGTAAAAATCACTGTAGCCGATGAAACCGCCTGCGTAGACTGTGTGGCGTGGGGCGAGACCGCGGAACGAATAGCCAGAGAGGTGAAGCCCGGGGATTGTATCCTGATAAATCGGGCAGCTGTCGTTAAGTACAAAGGACGTGTGGAAGTGAAGATCGGGGAAGGCAGCACTGTCGAAAGAATCGAGGATCCTACAATCCCCTCTTTTGACGAGCTAGTCGGGGCTCACAACATCGACATCCTCAAACTGCTAGTCCATGAAGTAGTAGTCGGCAAAAACGGCTTAGCGGTGTACGGGGTCAGTAACGGAGCCCCCGTCTGCGTACTAATCCCCTCTCCTTCAGCCCCACAGATCCAGCGTGGCGACACGGTGCTGATTCAAGAGCCTAGGAAGCTAACGGGGGGTCTTGCGAGATATAAACTAACGCGTACATCAAGGGTTTTTGTTACTGGAAACACGAATGTCGACACAATAGGCTTCAAACAGGTGGATTTGGATATTGATGAAGAGCTGCCCGTTAATGTTTTCGCCGTAAGAGGTCGTTACGCAGCAGTAATTCCTTCATCGTATAATAAGCTCACCCTAATTCTGTGTGGTCAACATCACAGTACAAGCATTCTAACGTACGATGAAAACCTTGTGAACGAACTAAGACACGTTAAGCCAGCTACCCTGCTGGAGCTTAAAGGCGTTTATTACACTCCGCGGGGCCTAAGGTTAAATCCCTTCTACCACCTACGCATATTGGAGCAACAGCACTCTCCCAAAGCGCTCGTGGACAACCTATCGTCCACCGGCTGCTACGTAAGGACCGAAGCCACCGTTCTGTCCGTCTCTTTCAAGCACAAGATTCTGAAGGACGGGAGCCTAGTGATAGGGGCAGTCATCAACGTTGATGACGGTACAGGATATGCGCGCGCGGTGGTTAGCGACATGGATCATGTGGAGGAGCTGCTAGGAGCTGGCTGGGATGACATCAGGGAGCAGGCTATCCTGGGCGTGCTACCGAAGCTGCTAGCCTACATTCAAGAGGAGATAAGAGGATCCGATGTGGAGCTAGAGGGCTACTTGAGTGGTGACCGCATACTCGCGGTCACCGATCTTAGGCTGAAGGCTGGCGGGCCATCACAGGAGCCATGGGGAAGGCAAACATTTTAAGACGGAGCAGTGCATCGCTGTGCGATGGGTAGGAGGAAGAGCAGAAAAAGGATCAAGCTACGACCCCGTCGCACGTTACCGAAAGTGTTTCAATGCCCCCGTTGCGGCTCGGTAAGCGTGAGTGTGGTTACAGACAAGAGCGGTGGACTAGTGCAAGTTAGATGCGTCACTTGCGGGCTTTCAGCTGACTTCGAGTATCGCGAGTTCTACCAGCCGGTAGACTACTACGCGAAATTCCTCGATGCGTATGAAAGTTCTCTGGTGAGCGAGCATGGGTAAGGTTGAGAAGTACATCCTTGATGCAATTAACGAGCGTGGAGCAATCCACATGGTCCTGATAGATCCCGCACGGATGGGAGGTGAGCAAGCCAAGGAGGTAGCGAAGGCTGCAGCGAGCGCGGGCTCTGCAGCAGTAATGGTGGGTGGGAGCGTCGGGGTGTCTGAGCACATGGTTGACGAGGTCGTCCTTTCCGTCAAAGAAGTATGCGATCTCCCAGTAATACTCTTCCCCGGCTCGCCCACCAACCTAAGTAGGTTCGCTGACGCAGTGTGGTTCATTTCCGTTCTCAACTCCATGAACCCGTACTTCATCGTGCTTGGCCAAATGCAGGGGGCACCCATCGTCAAACGGTACGGCTTAGAGGCGCTTCCCCTAGCATACCTGGTGATGGGCGTCGGCGGCACTGTGGGTTACGTTAGTCAAGCTAGGCTGATACCGTACGATAGACCCGAAATAGCCGTAGCATTCGCTCTCGCAGCGCAATACATGGGCTTCAGGTTCCTGTACCTCGAGGGAGGGTCTGGTGGTGAACCCGTACCCCCAGCGTTGATTGAGGCAATCGACAAAAACGTTGAAATCCCGCTGATAACAGGTGGAGGCATACGAACTCCAGAGTTGGCAAGAGCTGCTGTAGCGGCTGGAGCGGACATCATAGTGACGGGAACGATAGTCGAGGAAGAGGGGGATCTGTACTCCAAGCTGACCTCTATTGTAAGGGCTATAGAAGACGCGGGGAGGACCCGTCGTTACACCATTTCTCGGTAAAGCCCTCTGATTACGATACCCGTTGCGGGGACTATATCGAAGATGAACTTTGTAGGCTTAGCTGGAGCCCACCGCGCCTTCCTCAAGTACATGACTCGCACGATATCGCCTTTTAACTCCTCTAATCCCAGCACGATTATGCCCGATGCCAGGAACTCCTCAACTCCAAATCGGCTCAGCTGCTTGCTCCCAGTGGGAATTTCGCTTGTCATCACGGTGGTTAACGTCCCTAGGCTCTCTATCGCAAACACCATTTCGCGGAGGAACTCCCTCACGTAAAGCACGTCTTCTTGCGAACCGCCATAAATTAACGGTGCGATTGGGTCTATGACTAGACGTTTCGCCTTGATTTTCTTCGCCGCGTTGAGTATCGACTCTATGATAAACTTGGGCTCGATTTTTCTCCTCTCCTCACGTAGGTATATCTTGCTAAAGTGCGTCCTCATGTCTAGGAACACTAGTTTCTTTCTTCTTATGAGCTCGCTGACATCCCACCCGAAGCGCTTCAGCCCTTTTAACAGCTGCTCTGCGGGTTCATCTATAGCTATGTAGACGCCCGGCTCATCGTACAAAAGAACGCCCGTTAGAAGAAACTGTATCGAGAAGATAGTTTTGCCACAGCCAGTCTCACCCGCAACAAGGTAGGTCTTCCCCCTTATGAAGCCGCCTCCCAGGGCTTCGTCAAGCTCTCGAATACCCGTGCTAGCGTAATCGAAGCCCGTTAACGTCGTGGGAACAACTTCAAACTGGTCCTCAAAACTCCTGTAAGCCTCAGCAGGAACCATAACCTGCTGTGCGACGGGTTGAGGTTGCACCTGCCGTAACTGCGTATCGACGGCTACCGGTGAAGGATTTGGAGGAGACGTTACCGTAGGAACAGGCCCGAAATTCGTGGAGACGCTGCTTGCAGCGCTGGGAGCGGTACTCACCTCAGCGATCCCGCGACTGTTGCTCCCCCCTTCTTCAGCCTCGCAAGGCGGATTCTTCGGGTCCTTAACCTTAACCGCCAGCAATGCACAATAATTCGCCCTGCGCAAATAGTAAGTGCACGTATCGCATGATCGATTCGGCATTCCCTGCACCTGGACTCAGCTTCTAAAAAGTAGAAGTCTGCCCTATTTAAAAAAGTACCGTAAGGCAGTAGACCAATAAGATTTTAGCGCTAGTCGGGGCGCCGTAGCCAGCACCGCGCTTTCCCGGGGCCGCAGACCCCAGTACTCGCGGCGGCGGGCGACTGCTTAGCTTCCGGGATCTGACGAGACCGGGCGTTTCCAGTCGCCCTATGGCCGGCTCGGCGCCAATAGGCGTGTAACACCCACATATTTAAATTTTGCACGCGATGACTCCCCAACCACGCGACTAAAACTTATCATCAATGTAAACATATTCGATTGTAAATTTATACTAACAATTATAAACAAGTTTGAAACAAGTAACCTTACCTTATAGACTGATGAGATTAGATCCGTGGCGCCGGGGCCGGGATTCGAACCCGGGACCTCCCGGTTTCTATCCATTCCTTAACATAATTCGGCTAACAGCCGGGCGCTCCACCGGGCTGAGCTACCCCGGCGCACTGTCTCGTCTAGCTGAAGCTATTTTAAGCTTTTGTCACTTGAGCAGGCAACCTAGTGTTTGATTAAGTTATTATTAAAATTGGCTAGTTGGAAACGTGTCTATGGAAAGAAGCGTGACTACGCGATGTGCCTGCATCACGTGCAAGTGCGATCTTGAGCGCGTCCAGCTCGTGGCTTGATAGCTTACCCAGTTGTGTAAAGTCACCAAGTATTACGCTTTCCTTTACCTGTTCGTTTCCTAAAAGCTCGACCTGAGCACCTACTGCTTCGAGTTTCTTATAAAGTTCTTTGGCCAAAGCAGCGAGATGGCTAGAATACCCTATACGAACGTGTACTTCTGCTCCGAGGCCTACAAGGGCTGATATCACGTGAACAAGCCTCTTGGGATTTCGTGCAACGCTCGAGAAAGCCAGTACTCCTCCAATCACGACGGCAAGCCCCAGGTGCCTGGAGCCCAAATCGACTCCGAGGGCTACTCTTTTTGTCGCTGTGAGGGTCATCGCAAGCCAGCAAGCGAAAACTGCCGGGTCCCCTGAACTTAGGACGGCGTCCGGTACTTCGATTCCAGTCGTGCTTACCTCAACTAATGATTCAAGTCCCAACTCGCGCAACCATGAGTACACTTTTTGGACGGCTCGAGGGTCTTTAACGGTAATCTCCAAGCTCCTCCGCGTTAGTTCTGACGTAAGGCTTCGCAAGCTTCCTCTACCTCTCTAACGCTTATCTCAAACCGTCCTAGGGCTATGAGCGGGTCGGCTAGGTCGCGCTCTTCAAGGGTTAAAACTTCATTCTCGACTATAGTTCGCACAAGCCTAGGCTTAAGCCTCCGCAGTATTTTGATGGTTAAGGGTCCGCCCGTTCTGTAATCCTCAGCACATACGAGTAAGACCTTGCATCCCGCCTCCACAGCCAAGCTGAGAACGCTTACCTCCGTTAACGCCATCCGATACACGTAACTTTCACTCAACGAAGCCCTGTACGGCACTAGGTTGGCCATGAACTCGTCTATTGCCACCAGCTTTACTTTCTTCTGCTTGCAGAACCCTATGCACTCTATTGCGGTTAACAGTTCATCGTAAAACGATGTTGCAGCTCGAACCTCAACATCGCGAAGGGTCACCTTTAAACGAGCATGTCGGCCGGCACCTATGTAAACGGATGGTGCTAACTGCTCGCCTAGGAGGAGGGTTAACCGAGTTCTAAACGTACCAGGTCCACCGTAAAGAACCAAAACCCCCCTATCCAACCTTTTTGTTAGAAATGTTAAAAGCCTATCTAATGCAGGCATCCGCTTAACGTTTCGCGTAGTACATAACAGCGATGAGCAGCGCACCGATGATTATCAAAGTAAGGCTGATCGCGATTCCTCGAGTAAAGTCCCTCCTGATACGCCGGTACAGATCGTAAAGATTGTAAAAGCCGTAAATCATCATTGCGTAACCCATGAAGCTTAGGATGAATTCAGTTGTGTTCTGCAAACTCGTACCTGGCACGGGTCCAATTCTCGAGTGGACGGCTGCGCACTGATCTAAATCGTGAAGGCATGTATAGAGAACGTTGAAAATGCCGGATACGAGAAGGAGCGCTGACATTACGGCGAGCGGCGCGAGCGTAGCTGGCTCCAGCAACTTCTTCAGGGGGTTTAACGGTCGGACCACGGAAAACCGCGCTACCGGGCATGTATAAATGTTGCTACGTAGCCTCAGGCCGTCGTTGCGAATGCTAGTATCCCGGTGAGCATGGCTAGAAGTGTCAACTTTCTGCTGCGTGCGGCTACAGCACTCTTTTGAAGGAGCAGCGAGAAAGAAACGTAGGTGAAGAGTGCATCGGTCAAAGCCACTGTGGAGGCATAAAGGAGGAGTTTCTCCTCTGGGAGGAGGGGGATTGCTAGCAGGCTAGCCGCGACGGCTGCTAGCATCAGGAGGCTGGCCACTCTTGCTGCGAATGCTGGGCCTTTGACTACAGCCAATGTCTTAACCCCGACTCTGCGATCGCCCTCCATGTCTAGTATGCCCTTCAGAATTTCCCTACCTAGAGTAGCAAGAAAGGCAACTGAGGTGAGGAGGATGGCTAACCGGGGTATTTTGAAGCCGCTAGGGATGGAAGCTCCGAAGAGGAACGGTAAAGCAGTGTCAAAGGCCACGATGATGTTTCCTGGCAATCCAGCTCTTTTTAGTTTCGCGTTGTAAGCCATCCCTGAAGCCACGGCTACTATTACAAGTAGAGCGGGCATAACCCCTAAGCTTAACGAAAGAGCGGTTCCCAGTACCAGTGATGCTAAGCCGATAATCCAGGCTTCTTTAACGCCGATGTCGCCTCGAACCAGCGGCCTCCACGGCGCGTTGATTCTATCTTCCTCGAGGTTATAAATATCGTTAAAGACGAAAAGCCCTATTTCAACGGACAGGGTTGTTGCGACTGCTATGCAAGCTGGAAGAAGCTGCATGTTTGACCAACCCTGCGCACCAAGAGCGTATCCCACGAGCGTTGCGATCGCCGCCATTACTCCGTGATCGATTCGCGCTAATCTCAGCATAGCGCCTAGCTTGCCCATGAGCACTCGAGCCGTTCTGCTCTTAAATAATGATTTCTTGACTCGCTTTGCTTTGGGCTTGAAGGAGAAAGAGGTAAAGTAGGCTAAATTTAGCACAAAGACCGCAATACAGTATATGATGGGCCCGCCGGGATTCGAACCCGGGACCTCCCGGTCTCTATCCCGAGCTCACGGGTTATCAGCCGGGCGCGCCACCAGGCTACGCCACGGGCCCCCTTGCGTGCTCCCTTAGCAGGGGTTTAAGCTTTTTGCGCTAGACGTGCTCTTAAAGGAAGCGAAACCTTATGCGGTTAACTGTGGAAGAGCGCTTTCACGCCCTCGCCTTACTGCTCCTGCGTAAACAGCGTCTAAAGTTGGATGAGCTTCAGGCAGAGCTAAAAGTTACAGAGGAGACACTGCGCATTTTTCTGGCGGGACTTCCGGTTCTGCTGAGTGGGGGCGAAGTAGTGGTGGTAGACACCGTCGACTTACTCCTAGAACTTTGGAAGAGGAGGTTTGATCCAGTTGAGTTAGCATTAAGAACAGGATGGAAAGAATTTGAAAAGCTATGTTCTAGAATTCTAGAACAATGCGGTTTCGAAACATTTTTGAATGTACGGTTAAAGGTTCTTAGAAAAGTACGCGAACTAGACGTTGTAGCACTGCGCGAACCATGGGTGCTGGCTGTGGATTGTAAACGTTGGGCTCGCCGGCGTGAAAGCCATTTAAGATTAGCAGCTCGCGCGCACAAGGCTCGCTGCGAGCTGCTCGCACGCGAGCTGCCTGGAGTAGTTGAGGTAGCAGCTAGGGTGGCAAAATGGAGGGAGGCTAGAGTGGTTCCAGTCATAGTAGATGTTCATGAAACCGTCATGAAGATGTTTGAGGGGGTTCCCATAGTCCCGCTACGTAAACTCCCTGCCTTCCTGGACGAATTCGAAGCGTTCGCAGACGAGCTGTACGTGGTGAAAGTTGCTCTAAAGTAGGCCGAGTCGAGTGGATGCTCTCAAACTACCATCGTGACCATAGTTGCGAGTCGTGGGTGTCTCTCTACGGCTTCCTTGGCCACAGGCCCGTGGATTTCGCTCCCCTTTGGATCCCCCTCCGGAGTTATCAGCACGATGGCGTTGTCCTCAAAGGCGATCCACGTTCCATCGGGCCGCCTGAACGGTCTGCGCTGCCTCACTACGATTCCGTGCAGGATCTGCTTCCTCAACTCCGGCTTTCCCTCGCGGATCGAGACCACGACAACATCTCCTACAGCTGCTCCCGGTATCCTCCTCCAGACGGTCTTAGCGCCTCGGACGCCGATCACTCGGGCTAACCTAGCTCCCGAGTTATCCGTCACTTTGACTAGACTTTCTACAAATACGCCAGGTGTTTTATGGAACCTGTACGATACCCCGGTGACTTTAGGTCCACGTTTCGCCACGCCTGATCACCGTAGTTCGACCCTTATAAGTTTGAAGCTGCCTCTATCGAGGGTGTTCGTGAAGCAGTCTGGTTCCCAACCTTAGCCAGGACAACGAAGGCCACCGACTTCGCCAAGGGTCTGCACTCTCCAATGATTACCCTATCTCCTGGTTTAACTTCGATGCAGGGAGGAACCCTCACGTGCTTTTTCTTTCGTCGTTTTTCATACCTCATGTACTTTGGCACATAGTGGAGGTACTCATGGATGACAACGGCCGTCTTATTCATCTTTACCTTGTCTACCGTGACCTCCATTATCACCCCCCTCACGGGCAGCGTCCCGTGCCATGGGCAGAGAGGATCATCGCATACCTTCTCAGGTGGTTTTAACCCCGGAATACCGACGTTTCGGAACCTTGTACTACTCATACGATTCCTGCGGCCACAGAGCACCCGTTTATAAACAGCACGCCCGTCCTGATCACCAGTTGCGCAGCTTCTTCTTTATCCGATCCTCGGGTCTACCCAGTAGTTCTTTACCATCGACCAGTACGAGAGAGCCGTCTGGTAGCTTTAAGAGCAGCTTTACATCACTCTTGAAAACCCTCTTCCGACCTTTCGGCGTTTCGAGGAGGATGGTTTTCATAGTTTCATCAATTATCCTACCCTTGATTCCCACCTGACACCTATTCTTGCTTTCGGCAACTTCCGCCTCCAATCCTATTAGCTCATGCAGTAATACGTTCGATGGGGAGATGCCCACCCCTTTACTGAGAACCTTTCTTGCGCGCCTCTTCATTCTCTATTGTAAGTATTCTAGCGATGGCCTTTCGTATCTCCCGTATCCTTGCAGGGTTATCGATGGTGCCCCGGCTGCTCTGCGTCCGCAACCTAATTAGCTCAGCTCTCAGCTCCTCTAACCGCTTCAGCCTTTCTTCCCGGCTCATCTTCCTGATTTCATCCGCTTTGAGCACGGGCATATCAATGCACCTATGGAGATGTCTTGATAAGGCCAGGTATTTCAATTGGCGGCATTATCCTAACCCTCACTCCGTAAATGCCAGGTTTTAGTAGCACTTGAACGACAGCTTCGTCAACATACTCACTGGGCTTCCCCGACTTATAGGTAACACCTGCCGTGTACTTCTCGAACCTAGATCGCTCCGATGAGAGCTTGCCGCTAATCACAACTTCTACTCCTTTTGCACCCGCCTCCATAACCCTTCTGATTGCCACGAATGCTGCTCTCCTGAATCTAACTCCTCTAACCATAGCTCGCGCGATACCGTAAGCGACAATTTTAGCGTTGAGGTCCGGGTTGGCGACTTCAACAACATCTATCTGTGGCCTATCCACGCCGAACTTGCTCTCTAGCACTTCCTGTAGCTCTTTGATGTTCGATCCGCGGCGGCCAATCACCATTGCAGGCCTTTCCGCGAGGATCACCACTCTGGTTCCGATAGGCGTGCGGAATAGCTGGACATCCACGTAGCCCGCGTGTGCTAGTTTCCTCGCTAGGTAAGCGTTCAACTCCATATACTGCATCCCTCTCTCCAGGAACGTCTGTACGAGCGTGGGCATGCAACCACCGTGTTTTTCTCAGCCTGCGCGCAGTGTCATAACGCCTTTTTAAGCGTTTTCAGGATCGCTCTTCGAGACCGATCTCTATGTGAACCAGCTGCTCGAACCACGGTGTTGCTCTACCAAATGCTCTAGGCATGTACGCCCGAATCTTCGTGCCCTTGTGAGCGGCGGCGTGTACAACCCATAGCTTCTCGGTATCCAAGCCCTTGTAAGCCGCGTTTGCTTCAGCATCCTTGAGGACTCGTAGAATGGCTCGAGCGGCTTTCACTGGGTATCTGCCAGCCGCCATACCGGTTTTATGGCCCACCTTTTTCTTGAACCTCCTGTAGGGTACAGGCCTGCGCATGTTAATTACGTCCTCTAAGAAGCGTTTAGCTCTCTCCAAGCTCAAGCCTCTTATTGCGTCAAGGACTTCGACCGCATCCTTATAGGATATCCTGAGGTCGCGTCCGGCAGCTATCGCCGTCCGAACTGGATCCAACTGTACAGAGAAGCTCCACCTAGGCACAAGCCACGCTGCAGGAGAGGCCCTTTTAAAACCTGGTGGTCGGCCCAAGAACACATATATAGGCGCTAAGAAGGAGAGCCTGGAGCCCCGGTAGCTCAGCCGGGCCAGAGCGCCGGCCTTGTATTCCGCTCGAATCGACGAGAGAGCCGGAGGACCCGGGTTCGAATCCCGGCCGGGGCTCCACAATAGAGGCAGAAGAGCTTTAAGGGGCGCCAGCTCAAGTTGATCGATGATGAGTGATCTGCCGGACGATTTGTGAAGAGAGGATTGACTCTGATCCGACTGTCGCGCGGAGGACCGCCAAGTAACCTATGAAGCTCTATATACCACCTTATACAGCTGAATTTGTAAAGTACATCATCAAGAAAAGGTGATCATTAAAGGGCCTTCATTAGAATGAGAGGAGCTAGCATCGCAGTGAAAGATCTCACGAAGTCCTACGGTCCAATTAGGGCACTTGATGGTATCACTTTTGAAGTTGAGCAGGGTGAATACTTCGTTGTTCTCGGGCCAATCGGCTCAGGTAGAAGTACGCTGCTCAAGTGTATCGCAGGTCTTGAGCAGCCGGATAGTGGGGACATCCTTTTTGACGGTTCAAGCGTGGTTGGATTGCCACCCGACAAGAGGCTTGCAGGCTATATGCCTCCCGGCTACGCGCTCTTCCCCCATATGACGGTGTGGGAGAATGTTGCCTATGGCCTGTGGATCAAGGGGTACCCAAAGCACGAGATCGAAAGGCGCGTTGAAGAAGCGTTGAAACTAGTCGGCTTGTTGCACCGAGCTGATAGTTACCCGCACCAGTTGTCAGGTGGGCAGCGTCAACGAGTAGCTTTAGCTAGGGCTTTAGCCTCCGGCGCTAGGCTTCTGCTGTTGGACGAGCCGCTAACAGCCCTCGATGCGGTCTTGACGCTTGAGGTTCGGAGGGAGGTGCGTAGGGTTGCGAAGAGTTTGGGTTTGACTGTGATTCATGTTACGCATAATCAGGAGGAGGCGATGGCTGTTGCTGACAGAATTGCCGTAATGAGGAGGGGGAGGATTGAGCAGATCGGTGAGCCGGAGGATGTATACTTCCACCCTCGGTCCCCCTTTTGCGCTAAATTCGTGTCAGGGGCTAACCTACTGCGAGGGCAGTTAATCGAGTCGTACGGCGTGGTGGGCCTAGCGAAAGTCGAAGGATTGGGCGTGGTTAAAGTCGAGCATCGCGGCCTAAGACGAGGATCCACCGTTTTGGTCGCAGTTAGACCAGAAAGCATAGAATTGGGTGAAGGAAGGTTTCGTGGGAGGATAGTCGACGTATCCCTGGTTGGTGGTATAGCGAGGGTATGGCTTCAGATAGGAAACTTACGGCTGGAGGCCGACGTCGAGCCGAGATTAAGCTTGAGAGCCGGTGCGGACATAAACTTCGACGTATCTGAACCCCTGCTCGCGTATGAATTCAGAGGACTCGAGGAGGAGGTGGAGCTATGAGCGGTGTGGCCCTCCACGTTTTAAACTTGTCAAAGCGCTTTGGCAACATCGTAGCTCTAGACAAAGTCTCCTTCGAGGTGAGAGAGGGAGAGTACTTCGCTATAATTGGGCCGAGCGGCTCGGGAAAGAGCACGCTGCTTAAGTGTATTGCAGGCCTCGAGCGCCCTGACAACGGGAAAGTATACATTTTCGGGAGATTAGTAAATGATCTTCCTCCAGAAAAGAGGGAAATAGGATTGATATTTCAGGAAATATACCTTTTCCCCCACATGACTGTCAAGAGTAACGTACTGTACCCGGCTGTAGTTAAAGGGGTGAAGAGCGCGGAGGATACCGCACGTGAAATACTGTCCTCAATGGGCATCGAATTGAGGGCGGCTAGCCTACCCAGCGAGCTTAGCCTGGGAGATCAACAGAAGGTGGCTCTGGCTAGGGCTTTAGCCTCCGGCGCTAGGCTATTGCTGCTGGACGAGCCGTTCGGCTCAATGGATCCCCGAACAGCTGAGAGACTCCGATACGAGGTGCGTAGGGTTGCGAAGAGTTTGGGTTTGACTGTGATTCATGTTACGCATAATCAGGAGGAGGCGATGGCTGTTGCTGACAGAATTGCCGTAATGAGGAGGGGGAGGATTGAGCAGATCGGTAGTCCTCTCGAGCTGTACCTCAGGCCTAGATCACTTTTTGTGGCAAGGTTCATCGGCGGAGAGAATAACTTCCTAGTAGGTAAAGTAGTGGAAGCGAGTGGGGATTTCGCTGTGCTTGATATCGGGTCAGCAGTCCTGAAGGGTCGGGGTTCAGTGACGAGCGGGCTCGCAGTACTAACCATTAGACCCGAAAAGTTGAGGTTCGCGAACGATGGGCGGATCGAAGGAGTCGTCGATATGCGCGAGTTTCTGGGCAAAACCTACAAGTACGTGATTCGGTTAAATGGAGGGGTTTCGTTGATCGTGAGATCGCGTGAGAAAATCGAGGTGGGGGCCAGCGTACGACTGACTTTTAACCCGGAGGATGCTCTGGTCTTTCCGTACCCGAAGGAGGGGCTTGAGGAGGCGGTAAGGTATGAGTAGTGAAGGCATTTTAGCCTGGTTTAGCGATAAGAGGCGGGAGAAGGTTCTCCAGTCTTTGGAGGCCCACGTGCGTGAAGTTATGAACTGCGTCAAGGCCCTCCAAGAGCTAATCGTTTCCTGGAGAACTGGCACGATCGATCTTACTGCCCGCTACAACGCCGTGAAGGCCTTCGAAAAGGCGGCTGATAATTTGAGAAACTCAACTGCCAGGTTGCTGGCTGGTGGAAGTGCAGGCGACGCTGTTGAAAGAACATTCTTGTTGAGGTTGATGGGCCGTGTCGACAGGATTGCCGATTGGTCGCTGGAAGCTGCCCGCGTGATAACAATTCTGAGCTCGTACGAGGTTCCGAGCCAAGTACGTGACGTGTACGTGGCAATGTCTTCCAAGTTGGGAGCTATAGTTGAAGCTACGTATGGCGCTGTCAAATACCTTAAGGAAGAACCTTTAGCTGCGTTAAACGCTGCTGATACGGTAGAGAAATTAGAGGAGGACATCGATTCTGTTTACGCTGAATGCCGAACCCTCCTTATAGATGCGGCATCAAACCTGTCGGCCCCCATCGTGGTGATGCTTTTCAGCGCTTTAGATGCGCTCGAGCATGTAGCTGATGCTTGCGAAGACGCTTGCGATATAGTTCGAGAGGTTGTGGTGAGATTAACGTGGTGAAGAGGGGTTACTTGCTACTCCTGACAGGGCTTCTGATAGGCTTACTCTGTGGCGTCCTGATGTCTAGAGTTTACGGCTACAGAGTAGCTCTCTCCACATCAGGAGCACCTGAGAGGATCGAGCTGGTCTTCCTTTTCACGAGTGAGAAGGAGGCTTGGATTAACGCTATTAAACCGCTTTTCGAGAAACATTTCCGGGAAAAGTACGGCATAGAGCTGGAGTTAAAGCTGTACGTGACAGGCTCGCACGAGACCGTCAACCTAATACTGAGCGGTAGCGTAAAACCGGATGTCTGGAGCCCCGCTTCGAGCATATGGATACCGTACCTTGAAGAGAAGTGGAAGAAAATGCATGGCAACGATATCGTAGGCGAATGGTACCCGATAGCGCTAAGCCCCCTTGTCTTAGCTGGGTGGGGCGATCTTGTCGCTCGGTACGGTGTCAGGGGGTTTGCCGACCTCTACATGCTCGCTAAGGCAGGCGTCGACTTCAAGTATGGCCATACAGACCCTATGCTTTCAAATAGCGGCCTTATGGCGCTGCTCTTGCAATTCTGTGAGGCTGTGAATAAGACCCCCGATCAGCTGACAATCGACGATATCAGAAACCCTAAAACGCTTGAAATCGTTAAGACGATAGAGTCGAAGGCGGTGTTCTACGGTAAATCTACGGGGTTCTTCGGCGAGTGGGCGGTCGAGAACGGGCCTCAAGCCATCTCCTTCTTCGCTGTATACGAGAACGTGGTGATAAGCACCGCAGCTAAAGCGCGCGCTAAATGGGGAACGGGCTTAGTAGCGGTCTATCCAAGGATTGGGGTTCTCTACAGCGATCACCCGCTCGTCATGATAGATGCTGAGTGGGTGGACCCGTGGAAGAAGCTCGCAGCCCGCGAGCTCCTTCTTTTCCTGCTTCAGCCTGAAGTGCAGGAGCTTGCTCAGCGTTTCGGTTTTCGCCCGGTGAACCCCCTGGTTCACCTTAACGAGTCAATATTTAATGAAGACAATGGTGTCCTTGGCGAGATAAAGGCGAGGGCTCTTAAACCTCCAAGAGGAGATGTGCTTGAGGCGATTCTGGAGGTTTGGGTTGAAGTACGAAACCCCGGGGTGTAGTGAGTGAGGTTCGTTAAGTACGTTAAGTCCGCCTACACTATAGCGGTTCTGGCTATTTCATCTTTCCTCGTGCTTGCCCCCTCTTTATACGTTGTAGTCTACGTAGTAATGCATGCCGGGAAGGTTGTAGAGGAGGCTTTTAACCACTACATAGTGGGAAGCGGTTACTGGCAGTTGATAGTAAAGGCTCTCTCCCTCTCCCTCAGGCTCTCTCTATCGACGCTTGCGTTAAATTTGGCCATCGGAGTACCCCTTGCTTACATTATATCGCGTCGCCGCATCAGGGGGTACGAGCTTCTTGAGAACGTAGCTACCCTCGCTTTAGTGCTACCGACTTCAGCATTCGGTTTCTCCGTGTTAATAACATGGAGCAGTCCACTCGGCCTAGCGTCATTCTTCAACCTTGGTAGGGGAATCATCTCGCAGGAATTCGTGATACCCGTGATCAATGTGCCCGCACTCCTATTGATAACGCACGTGGCCCTTTCTCTCCCGTACCTTGTCAGGCCGCTAACGGCGGCGTTGGAGACTCTAGGGGAAGCCTACGAGCTCGTTTCTAGATCCTTAGGGGCATCCACTCTCACCACGTTCCGCCGCGTGGTTCTCCCCCTCATGCTACCGAGCTTAGTTTCAGGTTCTGTGCTTGCGCTCACCCGCTCGCTCGGGGAGACAGGGGCCAGCGTTATCGTTGCCGGAGTAAACGTACCTGCAAGCGTCGCTATAGTGAGGCTTGTCGGGGCACTACGCTTCGGGCTAGCCAGTTTTCTCGCCAGTCTCATGGTTGCATCAACTATGGCCCTCGTACTGCCGATCGAGCTCTTATCTAAGAGAATAGGACTGGGTAGGGAAGTTAAAGATACAAGAGTAGAACGAATGCTAGTAAAAATTGAGTCTAAGCTTTCACATGGGCGTTTTCTGACAAGCTCATTCAAAGCTTTCATTGTAGCTGTACTCTTCCTGGTAGTCCTTCTTCCCGTGCTTTTTGTGATGAAGAGTACGATCGAGTACTGGAGCCGTGAACCATATACCGGGAGAGTTGAGGGAGGCATCCTTTACCAAGTGTTTGGGCCTGTTGGTTACTGGCCTCTCATCATAAGGGCCGCCTTAAATTCACTTGTCGTCGCAGGCCTTTCCACACTCGTTGCCACCTACCTCTCGATCCTGCTTTTCACAGCTATCAGGGGGACAAAGTTGGTACCAGTTATCAGGGCGCTCTTTAGGATCCCGCTGGTCGTTCCAACGAGCGCGACAGGCCTTTCGGCCCTTTTACTATACGGTGAAAACGGTCTTCGGCTGGCGCATCCCAGCATCTGGCTCACGATAATGGTGCATATAGCCTTCACGACGCCAGTCGTGTTCGAAACTCTCATGTCAGCTAGCGAGAGCATAAAGCCCGAGACGTTCGAGGAGGTCGCACGAACGCTCGGTGCATCGCCCTACGATGCTCTGGAGACAATAACGCTTCCCATGCTCAAGCGCGGCATAGTGGCTGGGGCCGTTCTTGCTCTTCTAAGCTCGCTCGGTGAAACAGGCGCAACGATGATGGTGATGGGCAGCGACATAACACTCACTGTACTCGTAGTGAACATGGCTGAAGCAATGGCAATCCCAGCGGCTCTTTTCACTTCGACCCTCCTTTTGGCCTACGCTCTTGTAGCCTTGACACTTCTTCGCAGGGTCGTGCGCTGAAACACTGGCGGCAACATTGTGCTTGAGTTAGCCGATATGCACTAAAACCACCCCCTCTGTAGCTTCTAGCGTTATGTACTACGTGGTTTGCAGCTGGTGCTCTTACGTGCTTCACGCTGGCGAAAAACCGGTAGATGTACTAAAGATATTGTCCAGGTATGGGGATAAGTGCCCCAGGTGTCTCCGGAAGCTTTCTCTGGAGCCTAAGAAAATAGTGGTTAGGGTTCGGAAAAAGTAGCGCACGCCAAGAGGGGTCTCGCACAAATTTTTAAGCCCCGTCGACAGTATCTAGGCGATGAGGAACGAGGGCTGGAAGTCGCTACTGGCTAAACTTGCGCGAGGGCTTACTGCGTGCATAAGCTTCTTTGCGAAACCGAGCTTCATTGCCGCATTAGTTGTTACCCTCAGCGTCGTTATAGCTCTTCTTCTGAGATTGGCTCCCCTCAGATGGGGGGTGTACCTAAACGAGTTCGACCCCTTCTACGAGTACTACCTGGCTGAGAAACTGCTTGAGAAGGGTAATGGCAGCCTACTAAGAGGGCTTGCGTGGTGGTTCAGCTGGTGGTTTGATAGGGGGGAGAGAGACACGTTGTTCTGGGCGCCCTTTGGGAGGGATTTAAGGGCAAGTAGTCAACTCGGAGCACCTCTCTTTTCAGCTTCAGTTTATAAGCTTCTGAAGGATCTTGGATTTGAAGTGGATTTGTACACGGTGCACGCCTTTATTCCGGCTGTGTGGGCTGCGACAGCTAGCATCTTCGCCTACCTTCTGGCCAAGGAGGTCTGGGATTCGAGCGCGGGGGTTCTCGCAGCAGTATTCATGGCTTGTAGCTGGCCTTTCATCTTCAGGACGAACTTAGGAGCGAAGCACGAGGGTGTAGCTATACCGTTCATGCTGCTAACGCTCTACCTGTTGATCAGCGGGGCAAGGAGAGGGTCGGTGCTGAGGGGCCTCCTCGCCGGTTTAGCGATGGGCATAGTCATCCTAGCTTGGGGTGGCTTCCTATACGCTTGGAACCTCGTCTCCCTCACTGTACTAGTCTGGCTGCTCTTCAACCCGGAAGACGTCAACGTAGCGAAGGCCTTCCTACCCCTCATTGTAATCGCCGATATCTTAATAGCGGTTATGCCGCGCTTCGGGCCAATCTATGCTTTCGCCTCGTATGCTGCGTTGCTGCCGTGGTCGGCTAAACTGTTATCCGTGCTCGTTATGCTGCACCGCGTTCCTAGGATGGGTTTGCGCTTGGATAGGAAGACTGCCTCGATCGTTGCGGGTGGTCTGGCGGTTGTAGCTCTGATCCTGTGGTACATGGGGCTCCTGACGGCGCTCCCGGGCAGAATCATGGCCATTCTGCTTCCCGTGCTTCGCGAGGTCGGAGTAACTACGGTAGCTGAGCATGCGGTACCCACGTGGGCCTCCATCTACGGTAGCTACGGTATGCTCCTCCCTCTTTCGGGTTTCGGAGCCCTACTATGCGGCTACAAGTATAGGAGGAGGATCGAAGATACTCTCATGCTGCTGTTCTGGGTCAGCGCAGCCTACGCTGCCGCATCTATGGCCAGGCTTACCTTAATTATGGCGCCGGCCGTAGCGTTGCTAGCCGGGTATGCAATAAGCGAGCTCATGGAGGGGGCCATGCGATTGTGGCGGCAGAAGTCGAGTGCCAAAAGGGGGCTTCAACCGGGCTTTGAGCTGGCTCTCCTCCCCCTCGCGATAGTGCTTTTACTGCCTCTCCCCACCGTAGCCGACACGAACTCCATAGCAGCGACGCACCAACCCGCTTTGATACTTTCCTCCTCGATCCCAGTATTGGACTACAACTACCAGTACTTAGATTGGCTCTCAGCTCTCGAATGGATCAAAGCTAATGTGCCGAAGAACGCTGTCATAGCCACGTGGTGGGACTACGGCTACTGGATCTCCGTGAACACGGGAAGGAACACCACCTGCGATAATGCTACGATAGACACGAAGCAGATACAAAGGATCGCCACCGCCTTCCTTTCGAGCGAGGAGGAAGCGTTGAAGATTTTTAGGGAGTTGAATGTAACCTATGTAGTCGTATTCGAGCCTTTCCTCAGGGCTCAACTACAGTACTTAGGCAACGTTTACTTCTCACCGGCGTACGGAGGCGTTGGAGGAGATCTGGCAAAAAGCTACCAAATGGCTCGCTGGATCGGTGCAGACCCCAATCGGTACGTTGGCATAGGGTATGTAGACAATTACCCTGTGCTCGTGCCCGCAGACACTCCGGAAGCGCGCAACGCTACCTTGTACCGCCTCCTCTTCGTCAAAACGTTGGAGAGGCGACTCTTCATATTCGAGAAGCTGCCGTTCTATGGAACACCAATATCCAACTATCGGGGTCCCAGCCCGGATATACCCCCGCCCACTCACTTCAAACTAGTCTACGCCTCTAGGCCTAACGAGTGGGTTTTGGTCTTCAAAGTCGAATACCCAAGTGATTAAACGGAACCCTGATTGCGAGCAGATTGCATTTTAAGCATCCTCCTGTACTTGCTATACTTATCTTCCGGAGAGAACCTGGGGGGATGAGGTATACGCACGGGGCCGCCGCACTTGGGGCAACCTTCCCTATTGAGAGTGTAAGTGCCGCACCTTGTACACTTCCTCAATAACCATCTCGAAACCATAGCTCCACTACTCCAATTTCAACCTCTCAAAGGATGCCTGGCAACCTTTTTCGCTTGCTCTAGAAAGAATCGCCTTACTAACTTCATTGATGAACGCTTCAATTCGTTTTGGATCATAAGCCTCTATGTCCATCCTATACCTAGGCGGTCCAACGACGTAGAACCGGGCCGTTAGATCGGGAAAGGACTTGATCACCTCGCTCCAGGCCCCGAGAATACTACGCAGTCTTTCTACACCGTCGCCGTGGGTACAGCTTACTGAGAACATTAAACTCGCTTTAACTTTTGGTATTCTTACGTAACTTTTAGCCAGCTCATAAAGTACCGAGAGCCAAGGCTCCTTGACTCCCGCTCGCTGAAGAGCCTCAGGGCCCTCCTTTACAGCAGCCTCTAAACCAGCGAGAGTGTCGCCGTAAAAGTTTTCGAGGTTTAGGGCTACTTCAAGTGCCTCCTCTATGCTTTTATTCAATTTTTCAGCCGATAATTCTAACAATTTCATCGATCTCTGAAAACGTTTCCATTCTTGCATTTTCTTCCTTCTTTCGCTATCGGTAACTCTTTTCAGAGAGACGTCAACTAGACCGCGTCGCGGGTCGACACGGATAACCTTGAACACCCTCTTCTGGCCCACTTTCAGAACCTCCCTTATGCTCTTAAACCACGAGTGCGACACTTCGTTTAAGGGAACGTAAGCTTCAAGGTTAAGGTACTCATCCAATGTCACGAATGCTCCATGCTCTTCGATCCTCTTTACGGTTCCGATCACAAGTTCGTGAAGCTTTGGGAGCCGTTTAACGGTGGTCACCAGACCCCCCTAGAACTTATCTAAGACACGAACAGGTTGCGCCTCTATGATGGCTTTACCTCCGGTCGGCTTAGCCAGTCCGCGACCGCAGACCCTGCAGAAAACTGGCGTTGATGAATGGCTGAACAATACTTGCTCGTTGCCGCAGTCAGGGCATCTCACTAGTATGAAGCGGCTTCTGGGAACTGGTTTGAGAATTTTACTGAATTTAGGCATACCTATCACGCTTTTTCAACTATTTCTAGCTTTTTCATTCTGCCCAAGCTTCTGTGTTGTATGTAGCCGCAAACAGAGCATTTTATCTTAATCACCTGCTTTTCGGTGACCTTAGCAAACTCCTTCTGCTCGGGCTTCCTCTTTGATCCATAGCCTTTCTGCTTCCTTAGGTAGCGTCGCTGCCCCTCCGCCAATGTCCGTCTCTTTCCGGGCTTGTAGAGTGTTACGCTATGATTGGTATGAGTCTTGCAGCGCGGACAATACGTTCTGATCGCCCTTGGAAACTTCATCTCAACTCACCCTTGCCGTTTTCCCGAGCTTAAAAACGTTTAGCTAGGTCTGCACAGCCGGTCATCGACGTCTTTCAGGTTGAACCGTCCGGAAGAAAGGTGGCGTACACAAACCAGACTCTGCGGGAGCATATAACCTCGCCAAGCTTTGTTTTATCCCCTCCTTTAAGAGACTTGTAATTGGACTGAGAAGCCTTCGCGGATCAAACGGTAAAACTCATGATTATTTCAACAGTTTCGTCGCGAGCCAGCATGTCAGCGTCGCTTAACGGTAAGACAGCTATGTCGCCGATCGAGAAGGGACCTAGAAGCTTTCCGTTCGATAGCACCAGCTTAGTGTACGGTTTCTTAAAAGAAACTAGCGCCATCATGTTAAATCCTCGTACGGGTAGAGCAGTAGATCTATCTTCTCTCTCGGGCACTTCCTCTTGCTCCTTAGCCTCTTCACATGTTATTCTACTGAGGATGCTAAGAATGCTCTTCAGCAAAGCGGCTTCCTGCTTGGGTAATCGTTTCTCGGGTATGACACCGTGTGTCCAGAGGTAGTTAAGCTCCTTGGTCAACCTCAATATAAGCAGCTTCTTAACAGTCGCTTTCGCGCGCTCTGCAAGCTCATCGGGCAGTTCAGTTGTGTTTCTGCCCGTCTCAGTGCTTAGCGATTTTAACCAATTCTGAACGTTGTCATAAAAGTCTTCTTCAAGGTCGAGTAACTCCCCTGTTTCAAGTTCCCTTCGCAAAGCGCTCTGAAGCTCTGTCAGCAGCTTCATTCCCAAGAGAAGTTTATGGTGAGAGCTTTAAGATAGTTGCTCACGTTTAAAGCAGGACAAACTTGGAGAAGCTGACTCCGTTGAGCAGCATGTACACAGCCGCGTAGAGGGGCAGTGTTCTCGAAGATGCGGTCGAACTGATGTCTAAGACAGTTTTTGGGGGTTCGTTCTCGAATTTCACGGCTACTTCACCATCCCTGAAAACTTTGGCTCTCTCGAGAAGATCCTCGCTCTCCAAATCCTGTACGGTGAGTGGAGTAACGCGCAACCCAGTCTTGCCGTGCAAGCTATTCGGTAATCTTATTAAACGCTTAGTATCCACGGTAACTCTCTCGTCTATGGCAACGGCCTCCTTCGCTATACACTCGCTGAGCAGCTTTCTCCATTCCTCTAAGCTTAAGACAGGGTTTTCTTCCCCCGTCGTCAGTACTGCCCAACGGGCTATCCGTCCATACCAACCAGAGACTGGCATTCCGTAGCGTAGCTTGTAACCGCCTGCCGTCTTGATTACCATCTGTTTGATGTCCAAACCTAAACCCTTTATGTGGTCAACTATCTCGCGCCTGCCGTCCTGGCTTACCCACCTAACTTCCTCGCTTTCTACGCGCACGTGGAAACCCCTGTGCCCAGAGAACGTGATGAAGAGGTCGTGGGAAGTGAAGCCGAAATCTCGCTCTAAGAAATCCACGAGTTTCAGGATCTCGTCGCGCGCGACGCTGATGCAAACGTTGCAGACCCAGGTATGCTTCTCGAGGTTCTCGCTACCGCAACTGGGGCACCGGGAAGGTGCACCCCAACCGGTTGAACCGCATGTTCTGCAGAACCACTTGTCATGCTGCTCCTTGCATGGCGTGTCTATGTGATCCACGTCAATGTCGAAGATGAGATCAGCCCCCTCCCAACCCTTATCATCCATCGTCTTCGCAGCGGGGTCACGGTAGTAGGCCGCCGAGTGGTAAGCGTGACGCGGTACAGCTTCCGCTAGGTATCTCACCAGCTCTGAGCTACTACCGAAGGCGATATGCCTCCGCATACCCCCTTCGGTGAAGTAGGTAAATGCAAACTCTCTTTTCTGGAGATCGTTCACGTAGATATCCTCCTCCCTTAATCGCTTGTAATAGCTTCTAAAGAGCTGAACCACTAACTTGGTGGCATCAGGAGCCTTCATGCCGCACAACCCTTCCACGGCGCCTTAACCAGAAGTACTGCAGCGGGTGTCGTACCTTGCACTCGGCCACGCAGAGCCCTAGAGTTCTCATGTTATCGCACTTGTACGGGGAATACTTCTTCTTAGAGCCCCTCATGCCAGCAATATGCTCGACCTGGTATCGGGCGATCCTTTCGTTGAAGTCTGGGGCAGCCTTGAAAACATCAAGAACCTCCTCAACGCTCAAACCTATGTTAAGAAGGAACGAGGCGAGCGCGAATCTAGCGCTGTGAGGTATGTTCCTGCCAGCTCGCAGGTTTTCCAGTATAGCTGCCATGCAGGGGGGTAGAGCCTGCTCAAAGCCTGTTGCATCGGTGGGAATCCATGCCTCCTTAATCTCCTTCAGTTTTTGGCTCCACTCCCTGCTTATCTCCTCAACGAGTGAGAACACCTCATTGGGGAGTCCTAAACCGTCCAGCTGAAGGTTTTCAACCCGCTGTTCTACAAACCGTTTGAGAGCTTCCTCACCCAGCCTGATAACTTCAAACTTGTTAACGGAAACCCATCCGTGATCAACCAGCCTATGGGCAAGCTTCCATGGTCCTTTACTTTCTGGAATATTCTCGATATAATCTAGAACGTTTACCATTATGTTGAAACCAGAGAAATCCTCATCAAGAATTTTCACTTTTATACCAATTTTATTTAAAATATAGATTATTTTAATTAAATCCTCGCTTGCTATAAACTGTGAAAATCTTTTAGAAAATAGTACACCAAAACGCCTGATGAGCATTCTATCGAAGACCATGCGGAGTAGGATCAGTGTAGTCATGTACGATAGTATCTCTACATCGCAATCGTCTGCGGGTGGGGGAAGCGCTTTAGAGTCGATTGCGGCTCTAACATAGGTCCCAGCCCGCTCGAGAACCTCTCTCAAAGCTGGAATCGCCAAGTCGTTAAGGGTGATGCCCAGTCGTTTTGCCCGCTCTACCGCCTCAGGGAGGAAGGGGTATTTACGGAAGTCTTCTGGCGAAAGCGCTACTTCGATCTTGGGTGCTACCATTCTACTCCATCCGCGGTGCTAAGAAGAACCTGAGTATGCCTCCGGCCGCTATGTCGAAGGTTAAGCACAATGGTTTGTTTGTTGAAAACTCGATTGTAACAAGGTCGCTTATCCTGTACGCCTTACCCACAATATCATTTAGGTATTCCAGACTGTAGGACGAGTACGAAGGCTGTCTTACTTCGTACTCTATTAAAGATCCCTTTTCCATAGAGAAGATCGCTTCCCACTCACCCTTATCGCTGCGCGCCGCAAGTTTCAACTCTCTCTGTTCGCCAGCGAATCTAATCGTATCGCTTATAAGCTCAGCTTCTTTCAACGAGTCTCTAAATGTATCGGAAACCATCTTAGCTGTAACATCAAACGTTACCTTAGGTACAGGGAGCTCTCCACCCTCAGTGCTAATGATGGGGAGCGAGAACGTTCTCTCGGCTTTACCCGATAGGGTTACTTTCAGTCTACCACCCTCTACGCGGCAAATTATCTTATCATCGGCTTTGGCGCGCTTCAGAATTTTATTAAACTCGTCGAAGTTCACGCCAATCCTAGTAGGCACCTCGTCGATCTCGTACGTGCTGAAGCTCTCTCTCGGTAAGTACAGGTCAACCATAGCTATGCGTGAGCTATCGAGAGCTCTAAGGCGGAGAGCCTCGTTATCGGCTATGAAGCTCGCCTCTTCGATTACAGTCTCTAAGCTTTCTATGAGGTACCTCCAATCCCGCGCGTCCGGGAACTCAAATAGTAACGGCATATC
This sequence comes from Thermofilaceae archaeon, assembly GCA_038731975.1. Classification (NCBI taxonomy): domain Archaea; kingdom Thermoproteati; phylum Thermoproteota; class Thermoprotei; order Thermofilales; family Thermofilaceae; species Thermofilaceae archaeon. The sequence continues at coordinate 50,301 of JAVYQJ010000003.1, forward strand.
AATCGTGTAATGGCTCGAATGAAGGTATTTATACTACTCGCTCGAAGCGGCTACTGGTATTCGCGCCACGTATAGCCGCATTTTACGCATCTGAAGAAGCGTGTCGCAGGTTCGTCGCCAGCCCTCGTTTGAGCCTCCCAGTAGTATGCCTCTAAGTGCCCACAGCGTGGGCACTCAACCTTGGCTTTAGGCAGCGTCTCAACGCTTACCTCACGGTCAATCACCAGAATGGTATCCTCAGGACCATGGCGTGCCTGTCGTACAACTCTGTAAGCAGAGGGATTGCTTACAGTTTTCTCGTAGCCACACCTTCGGCACACTAGCACTACTTGACCATCCTTCCTTCTCGGGAGGAGCAAGTTACCACAGCTGGGGCAGTACTCCATCTCAAGCGGCTTGAGTGCCCGCAGAGCACGTATTTATACTTTCTCAAGCCATAACGCGTGGCGTTTAGTCTGACGCAGCGGCGACACGCATTTATCTCCTAGTGAACCCAGATTGTGTGGTGGAACATCTCGATTACGAGACGCTGCTCGAGAGAGCGTATAAGCTGCTGCCTGAAAAGACCACGAGAAGGGAGAGGCTTGAAGTTGAGCCACCTGACGTTGTAGTATCTGGGAAAAGAACGTTCATAATGAATTTTAAGAGAATTTGCGATATCATCAACCGTGAGCCACGCCTTGTATTGAGGTTTCTACTTAAGGAGCTGGGAGCTTCGGGGAACATTGAGGGCGACGTTGCAGTGATATACGGCGTAACAACTCCAAAGATGGTTGCCAGTCTTCTCAGCGTCTTCATGAAGGGATACGTTTACTGTCCGGTCTGCGGCAGTCCTGATACCATTCTCAAGAGGGAGGAGAGAAGGATAATGCAGCTCAGATGCCTGGCTTGTGGAGCCATTAGTCCCGTGAAGCCTTTCTAACGTATTTGCACGTGATGCGCTGGGGAATGAACCATGAGTGATGAGAGAGCTAGCATGGTTTCGAAGGCCGCTTGGCTGATTAAAGAGGGAAGGGTGGTTAGAATAAGCGACTTGATGTACTACGTAATGGGAAGGAAGAACCGGCACATAGTTCGTGTCATTGGAGGCGCTCTCTCCTGCACTTGCCCCGGCTTTAGGGAGCGGGGTATCTGCTCCCACGTGATCGCGGTGTCCACGATAATGAAACTTGGGAGTAAAAACGAGTTTCTCGATGAGGTTCTTCGAGCACGAGTAGAGAAAGAACTAAAACTTTTAAGACGAAAACTATAATGATATGTAATTTTCAATAAGCTAATATTCTAGAGTGATATGTAAAAGTCTGAAAAATAGCTAGATATTCATGTAGAATAAGGCCTGAGATTTGCCTCAACCCCTGGCGAGGGTCCGTTAGTTCATTGCAATTTGCACCGCACTTTGCTCGCGTTTTGCTCGGTAAGGAAAGCTCTTAAGGCGTGATTACAACACCCCCTGGGAACAGGATGAAGGATAAGGCTACGGAAATCATACTGTGGTTTGAGGAGTTAACGAAGGATGACGTTCCACTAGTCGGTGGCAAGAACGCAAACCTGGGTGAGATGATCCGCGCGGGTATTCCTGTGCCACCCGGCTTCGCAGTTACGGCCTACGCCTACAGGAGGTTCATAGAAGAGACGGGGATCAAGGATGAGATACAGAGGATCTTAAGAGAAAGGGTGAAGCCAGGTGCCTCAGCGCCCGAGGATTACATCGAAGCTAGCCGTGAGATCAGGGAATTGATTGAAAAGACCCCCATGCCAAAGGATATCGAGGAGGCTATTCGTAAAGCCTACAGGGAGTTATGTAAGCGTTTGGGCAAAGCTGAGGAGTTCGTAGCAGTACGCAGCAGCGCGACTGCGGAGGATCTTCCGGATGCGAGTTTCGCAGGGCAACAGGAGACTTACCTTAACGTGAAGGGTGAGGACGAGGTCGTGGAGAAGGTTAAGAAGTGCTGGTCGAGCCTCTTTACTCCACGAGCCATCTTCTACAGAGAGAGCAAGGGTTTTGCGCACGAGAAAGTCCTGATTAGCGTTGCCGTCCAGAAGATGGTGAACTCTAGATCAGCTGGAGTGATGTTCACGATACACCCGGTCACTGGCGAGAAGGATAAGATCGTTATCGAGGGAGCCTGGGGTTTAGGAGAGTCTGTCGTAGCCGGTAAGGTGACTCCTGACGAATGGGTGGTTGACAAGAACACGCTTCAAATTGTAGAGAGAAGGGTTTCAGAGAAGGTGAGAGAGCTAGTTAGGGATCCTGTTACAGGCCGGAACATCGAACGGGAAGTAGAGCCTGAGAGGAGGAACGCGCCCGCTTTAACTGACGACGAGGTTCGCCTGCTCGCTGAGCTCGCGAACAAGATCGAGAAGCACTACGGTAGGCCGATGGATATCGAATGGGCTGTCGATAGGGATCTCAAGTTCCCTGAGAGCGTGTTTATAGTTCAGGCAAGGCCTGAGACTGTGTGGAGCGTGAAGGCCGCCGAAGCTAAACCAGCCGAGGCGAAGGCTGTTAGGTTGGCGGAGGCGAAGCCTGTAGTGAAGGGTTTACCCGCAAGCCCCGGTGTGGTATTTGGCGTCGCTAAAGTCTGTCTCACTCTAGAGGACGCGAAGAAGCTGATGCAGAAGGGCGACATCCTCGTGACGAAAATGACGGATCCGGATTGGGTACCTTACATGAGGCTCGCCGCTGCGATTGTGACTGACGAGGGCGGAATGACCGCCCACGCTGCGATTGTCAGCAGGGAGCTTGGCATTCCCTGCATCGTGGGTACGCGTGAGGCAACTAAGGTCATGAGGACGGGTGAGGGATACACCGTTGATGCGAGAGCGGGTGTCGTGTACGAGGGTTACGTTGAGGAACTGTTGGGCAAGAAGGAGGAGAAGCCCGCCGCGGCTTTAGCAGCGCCGATCGAGATTGTCCTGAAGCCCGTAACTGCCACGAAGATCTACATGAACCTAGGAGTACCCGACAAGATACACGAGTACAAGGACTTACCGTTCGACGGTATCGGTCTGATGAGAGTTGAGTTTATCATGGCCAGCTGGGTCAAGGAGCACCCGCTCTACCTGCTTGAGACGGGGAGGGGTGACGTTCTCGTCGATAGGATGGCTGAGGGTATAGCGATGGTTGCGAGGGAAATCTATCCGAGGCCGGTCGTAGTCAGGTTCAGCGACTTCAAGACGAACGAGTACAGGCAGCTAACTGGTGGCGAAAAGTACGAGCCTCACGAGGATAACCCGATGATAGGTTGGCGTGGTGTTAGCAGGTACATTAGCCCGCAGTACGAGAAGGCTTTCCGCCTCGAGGTTCGGGCGATCAAGAAGGTAAGGGACGAGATGGGACTCACTAACGTCTGGGTAATGGCGCCATTCGTAAGAACCTTATGGGAAGCTGAGAAGTTCATTAAAATCCTGGCAGAGGAGGGTCTTGAGAGCAGCAGGGACTTCAAAATCTGGGCGATGGCCGAGGTTCCGAGCATAATCTTCCTGGCGGAGGAGTTCTCAAGGTACTTCGACGGCTTCAGCATAGGGAGCAACGACTTAACCCAGTTAACGCTCGGAACCGACAGAGACAGTGCTATTCTACCGAAGATTGATCCGAGGTACTTCGACGAGAGGGACCCGGCTGTCAAGACTGCCATAGCTATGCTGATTGAGAAGGCCCACAACTCACCGTACGGTTACAGGACGGTCAGTATCTGTGGCCAAGCCCCCTCCGTATACCCCGAGTTCACGGAGTTCCTAGTGAGGCACGGCATCGATAGCGTGAGCGTTAACCCGGATGTTATCGTTCGAACTAGGGAGCTCGTCGCAGCTATAGAAAGGAGAATACTCATTGAAAAATCACTAGGCATTGAGCGATACGACGAGGAACTCGGCTGGCCAATGCGCAGAAGAAGGAAAGGCCTACCAGACGTGTGGGCTAGGCGCGTAGACGAAATCTAGACCTGCCTGTTCGCAGCTACGTTACAGCATTTCTTTTCCCTTTCTACGTCTTACTAGCTTAAACTTTATATAGAGCGTCTCCCTCGGGCCCAAAGCTATGGGTACACGGAGAGTAAACATTCTCGAGCACGAGCTCGTACCACAGCATATACTGCTGAGCAAAGAGGAGGCTTCTAGGATTCTCAAGAGAATGGGTATCACTAGGCGTCAACTCCCCTGGCTGCTTGCTTCCGATCCTGTCGCAAAAGCTATTGGAGCTAAGCCTGGTGATGTGGTTATGATAGTGAGGAAGAGCCCAACCGCGGGGGTATCTGTTGCCTTCAGAGTGGTAGTGAGGGGATAGCTTATGGATGAAGAATGGAGGTATAGCAAAGAAGATGCGTGGGTCCTCATAGAAGCATTCATCCGTGAGCATGGTCTTGTACGCCAGCATTTAGATTCCTACAACAAGTTTGTGGAAAAAACCCTTCAAGAAATAATTAATGAAGTAGGATCTGTTGAATCCGGGATTCCAGGTTTAAAGGTAGTTTTTGGGAAAATTACTGTTGGTAATCCCAGGGTAAAGGAAGCTGATGGTTCTGAGAGTTCTATATTACCGATGGAGGCAAGACTCAGGAACCTATCTTATGCAGCACCCCTCTTCTTAGAAATGATACTCGTAGAAGAAGGAGAAGAGAAGGATAGGGCAACTGTCTATATCGGGGATCTTCCCATTATGGTCAAATCGGTTAAATGTCCTCTTTCAAGGATGAGTAGAGAGGAGCAGGTGAAAGTGGGCGAGGATCCTAAGGATCCTGGGGGGTACTTCATCGTTAACGGCTCGGAGAGAGTGCTTATAGTCCAGGAGGACCTGGCCGTTAATAGGATCCTCGTAGATTATGGGCCGAGCGGGGGTTCGGTAACTCACGTTGCTAAGGTTTTCTCCTCGACTGCCGCCTATAGGATACCAGTAACCGTGGAAAGGACGAAGGACGGGCAGCTCTATGTTAGCTTCCCCTCGATTCCTTCACGCATACCGCTAGTCGTGATGATGCGGGCGCTGGGGCTTGAAAGCGACCGTGAGATTGTTAATGCTGTTACGAGCGATCCAGAGATATTAAATGAACTTTATCCCTCTCTCCTCGAGCAAAGCCGAATCGCGATGACCGTCGATGATGCTCTTGACTACATAGGTGCTCGAGTGGCCGTAGGGCAGCCGAAGAATATCAGGCTAGAGCGCGCCCAACAGGTCATTGATCAATACTTCCTCCCTCACTTGGGTACTAAACCGGAAAACAGGCTGGATAAGGCCTACTTCCTGGGTCAAATGGTTGAAAGGTTGATCGAGCTGGTCCTAGGCCGACGACCACCGGACGATAAGGACCATCTCGCTAACAAACGCTTCAAGCTCGCCGGGGATTTAATGGCAAGCGTGTTTCGGCAGGCGTTTAAACAGTTCGTAAAGGATCTGGGCTACCAGCTGGAGAAGAGCAGGGGCAAGAGTAGGGAGATCAATCTCCTCACCCTAGCAAGAGCCGATGTCATCACGGATAAGCTGAGGAGTGCGCTTGCAACCGGGAACTGGCCAGGTGGCCGCACCGGTGTAAGCCAGATACTCGACCGTACGAACTACCTGTCGACGATTAGCCACTTGAGGAGGGTTGTCTCACCCCTTAGCCGGACCCAACCGCATTTCGAAGCGCGTGAACTCCACGCAACCCACTGGGGAATGTTATGCCCTGTTGAAAGCCCCGAAGGCCAGAACTGTGGTCTTGTGAAAAACCTGGCCCTTCTCGCGACGATCTCAATAGGCATAGATGAGGAAGAGATCCGCGACCTGCTGATAAACAAGCTCGGGGTTGTGCCGATACGAGAGGCGCGGGAGAAAGGCATCACTGGAACAAAAGTCTACATTAACATGAAGCTGGTCGGTGTGCACGAGAATGGTGATGCGCTAGCGAAGATTATCAGGGAGCTGAGGAGACGGGGTAAAATCCATCATGAGGTTAACGTCGTTCATTATAAAACAGAAAAAATCGATGAGGTTTACATAAACTGTGACAGCGGTAGAATTCGAAGACCTCTGCTAGTTATTGAAAATGGAAGGTTAAAGTTAAGAAAGCAGGATATTGAGAAATTAAAGGAAGGAAAGTGGAGTTGGAGTGACTTAGTGAGACAAGGGATCGTAGAGTACTTGGATCCCGAAGAAGAGGAGAACGCGCTCATCGCCACTTCGATCGATGAAGTGAACGAGGAAACCACGCACCTTGAGATTTCACCGGCTGCTATATTGGGCGTTGTGGCATCCGTGATACCATACCCAGAGCATAACCAGTCTCCACGTAACAGCTACGAGGCCGCGATGGCTAAGCAGGCTCTTGGCTTCTCGATGGCTAACTTTCTCCACAGAATGGACCCGAGGATGCACTTCCTCCACTACCCTCAAAAAGCGCTAGTTCGCACTAGGGTATTCGATCTGGTGGAGCTTGACGAGAGGCCCTTCGGCCAAAACGTGATCGTAGCTGTTTTAACCGGAGCGGGCTACAACATCCAGGATGCTATCGTAATTAGCAAAGCGGCCATTGAAAGAGGGCTAGCACGATCAACGTTCTTTAGAACCTATGAAACTGTGGAGATGAAGTACCCTGGAGGGCAGGAGGATAGAATCGAGGTGCCTTCTGATGACGTAATGGGTTATCGATCAAAAGAAGCATACGTAAAGCTTGATCCGAGAGACGGCATAGTCTTCCCCGAGTCGGATGTTAAAGGCGGTGAAGTGATAATAGGTAAAACGAGCCCGCCCCGCTTTATCAGCAGCTTCTTCGAGCCTAGAGCAACGACGAGAAGGAGGGACACCTCGATTAGCATCAGACCTAGCGAATCGGGGATTGCGGACCGCGTCGTAATCGCTGAAGATGCCGACGGGAATAGGCTAGTGAAAGTTAGAGTGAGAGACCAGCGGATCCCTGAGCTCGGCGACAAGTTTGCTTCGCGCCACGGCCAGAAAGGAGTGATCGGACTGATCTTACCAGCCGAGGACATGCCCTTCACGGAAGACGGTATAACTCCTGATATCCTAATCAACCCTCATGCTATTCCTTCAAGAATGACCGTGGGGCAACTTCTTGAGTCGCTAGCTGGTAAAGTTGCCTCACTTACGGGTCGCACAATCGACGCTACGGCATTCGAGGGCACGCCAGAAGAGCAGCTTAGACAACTTCTTCATATGTTAGGTTTCAGAAGTGATGGGAAAGAGGTTCTATATAACGGTGTCACTGGCGAAAGATTGGAAGCGGAAATCTTCATTGGTGTGGTTTACTACCAGAAGCTTCACCACATGGTGGCAGACAAGATTCACGCAAGAGCTCGTGGCCGGGTGCAGATTCTGACGAGACAGCCTACAGAAGGCAGAGCACGGGAGGGCGGCCTGAGATTCGGTGAGATGGAGAAGGACTGCTTGGTGGGTCATGGTGCGTCCATACTGCTCAGGGAGAGGTTGTTCGAATCATCCGACAAGACTGTGATATTTGTTTGCAACAACTGCGGTTTCCTAGGGTGGTATGACGCGAGGAAAAACGAACCAACATGTCCCGTATGCAGGGACAAAGGCGAGCTCCACCCGATATACGTCTCGTACGCTTTTAAGCTCCTACTGCAAGAGCTTATGAGCCTAGGAATTGCACCTAGGCTAATTCTGAAAGACAAAGTAGAGGTGGTGTGATTTTTATGCAGTTTGAAGAGACTAAGACGATCGGCGGGATAAAGTTCGGCCTTTTATCCCCAGATCTCATAAGAGCGCTCTCCGTCACTCAAATCGTAATCCCAGAGACGTACGATGAGGAAGGGATACCGATTCGAGGCGGCCCGATGGATCGCCGATTGGGGACTGTTGAGCCCGGAGTTCGCTGCGAAACCTGCGGGAACTACATAGCCTACTGCCCAGGTCACTTCGGGCACATTGAGCTGGCTAGGCCGGTAGTGCACCCTCTCTTTGCCAAACATATCTTCCTGCTCCTCAAAGCTACATGCAGGGTCTGTGGCCGGTTACTGTTGCCTCAGGACGAGATAGAGAAGGCGAGGAGGAGGGCGAAGCAGTTAGAGGCGCGATGGCCGCTTCTTAAGTACAAGTATGGAGAGAATGTGGCCAAAAAAGCCTCAAAGTACACAACGTGTCCCCATTGTCAAGCTCAACAGTACAAGATTCGCTTTGAGAAACCCTACACCTTTTACGAAGAGAGAGAGGGTGGTTCAATAATCCTGAGGCCCTCCGAAATCCGTGAGAGGCTTGAGAGGATACCCAACGAGGATCTTGAGGCATTGGGTATGGATCCTCAGAGTGCTAGGCCCGAATGGATGGTCCTCACAGTCCTTCCCGTCCCTCCCATAACGGTGAGGCCGACCATCACTCTTGAGTCCGGCATGAGATCGGAGGATGACATAACGCATAAGCTCGTAGATTTGTTAAGGATAAACCAGAGGCTAAAGGAGAGCATTGAGGAAGGTGCACCTCAACTGGTAATCGATGATCTCTGGAGCCTACTCCAGTACCACGTCGCAACGCTTTTCGACAATGAACTTCCTGGAATCCCGCCAGCTAGGCATAAATCGGGGAGACCGCTCAGGACGCTGGCGCAGCGTCTCAGGGGCAAGGAAGGGCGCTTCAGAGGCAGTTTGGCTGGTAAACGCGTCGACTTTTCAGCCAGGACTGTAATATCCCCAGATCCAAAGCTAAGCATCAACGAGGTTGGAGTACCAATCGAGATTGCGAAGGTTCTAGTGGTACCTGAACGGGTTACCCCGTGGAACCTTGAGAGGTTAAGAGAACTTGTCAGGAGAGGGCCTCACGAGTACCCAGGGGCAAATTACATCGTTCGACCGGATGGCGGTAGAATTGACCTGCGCTTTGTCAGAGATAGAGCTGCCTTAGCTGAAGCTCTTAAACCTGGCTATGTGGTGGAAAGACACCTCCAGGATGGTGACATTGTGCTCTTCAACAGGCAGCCCTCGCTGCACCGCATGTCGATAATGGCACACAAGGTAAGAGTACTACCGTACAAGACATTCCGATTGAATCTTCTGGTCTGCCCGCCGTACAACGCTGACTTCGATGGGGACGAAATGAACCTTCACGTGCCGCAGAACGAGGAAGCCAGAGCTGAAGCGTTGACGCTCATGCTGGTGCAAGAGCAAATCCTATCGCCCCGCTACGGCGCTCCGATAATAGGTGGTCTCCACGATTACATAACTGGCGCATATTTACTGACGAGGAAAGATACCATTTTGAGTAAGAAGAAAATATCCCTCCTATTAATGGAGGGCGGCTACGAAGGACCTCTGCCAGAGCCGGCGATTCTGAAACCCGGACCCTATTGGACTGGGAAACAACTGGTTAGCCTATTCATAGATAAAAACTTTAACTTTGAATGTAAAGCTTCGGTATGCCGTAAGTGTAACGTATGTGTTAAAGAATTCTGCCAGTATGATTCCTATGTTGTCATTGAAAGGGGAGAGCTATTAATCGGTGTTTTCGATAAGAACACTGTGGCCTCTCAGGTACCACGAACATTTCTACATGATTATCTAAGAAAGATGGGTAATGATAAAGGTAGAGAACTACTTGATAGTTTATTTAAGGTTTTCATAATGTACCTGGACATGTATGGGTTCACACTGGGCATGGACAGCCTCGATATTCCGCAAGAGGCTTTGAAGGGCATCAAGTCTGTAATGAACGACGCTGAAAGAGACGTAGCAAAGTACATAGAACTATTCGAAAAGGGCTTGCTCGAACCTCTTCCAGGGAGGAGCGTGGAGGATACCCTTGAGCAACGAATCCTGGAGGTTTTATCAAGGGCGAGAGACAGGGCGGGTGAACTTGCAAGCCGATACGTAGGTATGCTGAAAGAGGCGGTGATAATGGCGAGAACAGGAGCTAGAGCCAACATGTTAAACATCACACAGATGGTCGCGATGCTGGGTCAGCAATCCCTACGGGGCGAACGTATAAAGAGAGGGTTCTCGAACAGGGTATTGCCGCACTTTAAGCCTGGTGATGTTGGACCTCGCGCTAGAGGGTATGTGTACTCCTCATTTAAAGAGGGTTTGAAGCCCACGGAGTTCTTCTTCCACGCGATGGCCGGTAGAGAAGGTTTGGTGGACACGGCTGTTAGAACTGCGCAGAGCGGTTACATGTACAGGAGATTGGCAAACGCGCTTCAGGACTTCTACGTCGCTTACGATGGAAGTGTGCGGACGTCTGAAGGCTTCGTGATACAATTTAGGTACGGCGAAGATGGTGTCAACCCCGCGAGGAGTGATCACGGAGAGCCCGTAAATGTGAGCAAGATCATTCGTGAGGTACTAGCTGAAAGAGGTGGTTGATGTGGCAAAGGGGGTGCGTGTAAGCGAGCAGGAAGTTAGATCACTGTTAGAGCCTTATGCTCACGTACTTCCCCAGAGCCTGGTAGAAGAGGTTGTAAAGGAAGTTGTAGCTGCAGGCTTGACGGAGGACGAGGCGAGGAAAGTGGTTGAGCGAGTGGTTCACGAGTACACTAAGAGTCTCGCTGAGCCTGGAGAAGCTGTGGGGATGGTCGCGGCGCAGTCCATCGGCGAACCTAGCACGCAAATGACCTTGAGAACATTTCACTTCGCTGGAGTCAGGGAGCTCAACGTAACATTGGGTTTACCCCGCCTGATAGAAATCGTCGATGCGAGGAAGACGGTCTCAACGCCTATAATGGAAGTATACCTCGAAGGCGATTACGCAAAAAGTAGGGAGAAGGCTCTAAAGATCGCTAGTGAGCTTGAACTGACAACAATTGAGAACGTAGCCAAAGCGATAACGATCGATTACATCGACTATTCGATAGTCATCGAGCTAGACCCGGAGGTGTTGGAGAACCGAGGGATAGAACCTCGCGATGTCGTGAAAGCTCTAAACAGAATCAAGGGGAAGAAGGGAAGTGTGGAACAGGAAGGATATACGATATTTTTCAGGACCGGCTTGGATGATGTAACAAAACTGAGAAAATTGTACGATAAAGTAAGGACGCAGAGGGTGAAGGGTGTAAAGGGTATTAAGAGAGCGGTTGTGCGCTACGACGAGAAGCTGGGAGAGTACAAGATTATAACTGAAGGATCGAATTTGGTCGCTGCACTCAGTATAGAGGGCGTTGACTACAGACGGACAATAAGCAATAACATCCACGAGATTGCCGAAGTGCTGGGGATAGAAGCTGCAAGGACGATGATAATCAAAGAGATGAAGAAGGTCCTCGACGAGCAGGGGCTCGACGTTGATATACGCCACATCATGCTTGTTGCTGACGCAATGACGTTCAATGGTCGGGTGAGACAGGTAGGTCGGCATGGTGTTGCGGGCGAGAAGCCAGGTGTGCTAGCCAGAGCGGCTTTCGAGGTGACCGTAAAGCACCTTATAGACTCGGCAGCTAGGGGCGAGCTCGATGAGTTGAGGGGTGTTATCGAAAATGTAATAGTAGGATCGCGCGTCGTGCCGCTGGGCACAGGTCTCGTTAAACTGCTAATGCGGTACCCGCTATCCGGTAGAGAGAGCAGTGTTGGTGAAGCAGGAGAGCAAACGCTCTCACGCTAACTTTATAGGCCGAGTCCGGGTAGCCCCCAAGGAGATGCTAAGAATTGGTTACCAACGCTCTACGATGGTGATGCTATGGATATTGTAAGAGAGATACAGACGGCGTTGAGAACTGGGAAGGTGGTGATTGGATCAAAGGAGACGCTCTCAGCCATTACTAGCGGAAGAGCAAAGCTAGTTATAGTGGCTTCCAATATTCCAGGGCAGATCAGGAGGGATGTGGAGAAATACTGTAAACTGAGTGGAACGCCTCTTTACGAATTCCCAGGCACCTCATGGGACTTAGGCGCAGTCTGCAACAAGCCTTTCGTAGTTGCCGCCATGGCTATCTTGGATCCTGGTGAGAGCAACATACTTGATGTCGTGAAAGGTTGAGTGGGGTGTAGACTATGGCGAACATCAAGCTGACTGAAAAAGAGATGCAATACATCTCCCTTTTTGAAGCGCTTACGCAGGTGGAAGTTCTAGACTGCATTAACGACGAGGAAAACAATCGCCTGATCTTTATCGTCAGGCGGGGTATGGCCGGTAAAGCGATAGGTGCAGGAGGAGCGAATGCCAAGCTAATGAAGAAACTGATAGGGAAAGACGTGGAGGTGGTAGAACAAGGACTGACTCTAGATGACCTGATACGAGCTGCCCTATTCCCAGCAAAGGTTCTATCTATCGAGATGAGAGAGAACAGTAACGGGAGTAAAGTAGCTATCGTAGAAGTTCCAGCAGAGCAGAAAGGGTTGGCTATCGGGAAGGGGGGGAGGAACGTTAAACGAGCGAAGTTGCTTGCACGAAGATACTTCGGGGTTGATGTCGCGTTAAAGTAAAAGCTTAAAAACTAGAAGGGGGTGCGCACTTAGCATGCCTGGTTCAAAGTCTCCGAAAGGACTGTACGCTGCTAGGAAGCTGATCAAAAAGCGCAAGAAGTTTAGGTGGAGCGATGCGGAGTATAAGAGCAGGATGCTACGTCTTAAGGAAGAGTACGATCCCCTCGAGGGAGCGCCGATGGCCAGAGGTATCGTGCTCGAAAAAGTCGGTGTAGAAAGCCGGCAGCCCAACAGCGCTGTGCGCAAATGCGTAAGAGTTCAGCTTATTAAAAACGGGAAAGTGGTAACAGCCTTTGTACCAGGCGATGGCGGGCTACTGTTCATAAACGAGCACGATGAGGTTGTGATAGAGCGTATAGGAGGGCCTGAAGGTAAAGCCTACGGCGACCTGCCGGGCGTTCGTTTCAAAGTGATCAAGGTTAACGGTGTTGCTCTCAAGGAGCTCTTAAGGGGTAGGAAACAGAAGCCGACAAGGTAGGGGTTCACCTTGCCAAGCGAGGGCCCCCGCATAACTATAAAGAAAATCGAGGAGAACTACTGTGAGTTCGTTCTAGAGAACGTTACCCCAGCCGTGGCGAACACTCTAAGGAGAGTATTGATGGCCGATGTTCCCATATTAGCCATTGATGAAGTAGTGATTATCGAGAATAATTCCGTGCTCTTCGATGAAATCCTAGCTCATCGTTTAGCGCTAATACCGTTGAAAGTAGATGCAGATACCTACGAAACCCTACTGCAATGCTACGAAGAGGGCAAGAGGGATAGCTGTGTAGCCACTTTTACACTAGAAGTTGAAGCTGAAAAGCCGATGGTTGTCTACTCAGGGCACATGAAGTTTGGCGGTTTCATAGGCGAAATGGCATCGCTTGTCGGTGCGGAAGTGAAGCCGGTTTCAGACTTGATACCAATCGTAAAGCTAACCTCGGGTCAGAAGGTCGTACTCGAAGCTTACGCGAAGATGGGTACGGGAAAAGAGCATGCTAAGTGGCAGGCTGCATTAGCGGCCTACAAGTACTACCCGAGATTAACTATACTGGAAGAAGAATGTGGAGCAAAGTGTGAAAAATGCATAGAAGCTTGTCCCAAAGGGATCTTAAGTATAGACGGTGGGAAGATAAAGGTTATCGACAGCAAAATTGAGGAATGCACAATGTGTAGGGCTTGCGAAGAAGCTTGTCCAGGAGTGATAAAGGTCTCGTGGGATGACACGAAGTTCATATTTAAAGTGGAAAATCATGGGATTCTTCCGATTTCTAAGATCGTAGATGTGGCGATGAGAAGGATTATCTGGAAAATAGATAATTTTATAAATGAAATTCAAAAATTATTATTTCTATAGCACGAAGCGTTTTAGAAACCTGAAGGTTTCACTAGGGTTTCAGTAAAACTGTGCTACCAGATGTGTAACTCGCTATCTGAAGGAATTAGTTAGATAAGAATCCTTAACTTGAACGTGGTGGATTTCAAAGTATGTGAGTGAAGAGCTGGCTTTTTATCAAATAAAGTGAACGTGCACCTCCTAAGTGATCTTCGCTAGCCTAGATACTCAAAAGGCATCTAATCGAGCAGCAGGCTTAAAAGAAGTGTAATAGGGGTGGTGCGAAACGGGGGGTGAGCAATGAAGAGAACGATTTCAACTAACGTGCATCTCAGAAGGTTGATACACTACCTGAGGAAGAAAGCTCGAGAGAACAAGGCACCAATATGGCGGAGGGTTGCTGAGCTACTGGAAAGGCCAGCGCGGACCCGACCAGTTGTCAACATCAGTAAGATAAACCGCTACACACAGGATGGTGATGCCGTTGTTATTCCTGGCAAAGTTCTTGGTTGCGGTACGCTGAACCATCGCGTTGTGGTTGCGGCTTACACTTTTAGTGAAAAAGCTCGTGAAAAGATAGTGGCTGCAGGTGGTGAGGCGATAACAATCCCTCAGCTCATTGAGCGAAACCCACGAGGTAGTGGGGTACGCATTCTAGTATGATTTAAAAACCTTTTAACGGCAGGGTGTGAGGGTTACGAGATGGAGCTTGAAAAGCGTTCGAGAATAGTAATTGATGCATCGGGGTTAGTCGCGGGGAGGATTGCCAGCATTGCGGCTAAACTGCTGCTAAAGGGTTATGACGTAGTCATAGTGAATGCGGAAAGGGCTATTGTGACTGGGAAGAGGAGGAGAGTTGTTGAATGGTACATGAAGAGGGTGAGCGAGTGGAGGACTCACTACAACCCTGAGAAGAAGGGTCCTAAAATCCCTAGGCGACCCGACACCATACTTCGACGCATGGTGCGAAACATGCTCCCCTACAAGAAGGCTAGAGGGCGGGAAGCTTTCAAGCGCCTTAAGGTTTACCTAGGGGTACCATCGGAGTACGAGAGCCTTGAAAAGTGGGTTCCAGAGGAGGCAAAGCTGAAGAACCCTGAGACGGAGTACGTGACGTTGGGCGAGCTCTCCACGCTAATAGGGTGTAAGGTATGGTGAAGGTTGTAATCGCTTCCGCTAGGAGGAAAACCGCTCGAGCGCGAGTAGTTGTGAAGGAAGGTAAGGGCCGAGTCTTCATCAATGGAGTTCCACTAGAGATACTCGAGCCGGAGCTTGTTAGACTAAAGATAAGTGAGCCATTATACCTAGCGGGGGAGGACATAGTGAGCAAGGTTGACGTATACGCCGAAGCCTATGGCGGAGGCATAATGGGGCAGGCTTCAGCAATTCGCACAGCTATCGCCAGAGCACTCGTGGAGTGGACGGGTTCTGATGCCCTCAGGGAGCTCTACCGCAAGTACGATAGGCACTTGCTTGTTGAGGATCCCAGGCAGGCTGAGCCCAAAAAGCCGGGCGGTAGATCGGCGAGGGCTAAGCGCCAGAAGAGTTACCGTTGAGCTAGGGAGAGTATTGCTCGTATTTAAGCACGGTGTCTATTAGATCCACGTGTGAGAGAAGCATCCTCCTACAGCAGTAGCGTTTTACTCCCAACTCGTCTAGAACTTTCGCAGGATCATCCCCCCTTGCCACTCTTTCGGCAAATTTATTCCACTTGTCGGCTATCAGCGCTCCACAAGTGAAGCATCGGATGGGAATTATCACGATGGGGTAACCTGAGACCCGCCTTTTATTCATTTCTTAGCAAAGGTTCGAGCGCCCCCTCTAATCGGGACAGCTTCCCCTTAGCTCTCATCAATACCTCGTTAGCACGCTCAACGAAGTTTATCAGAACTTCATCCCTTAGAACCGGTTTGCCATCCAATCTCACTGGGGTCTCGATCTTATCAGACGCTATTAGCTCAACCATTACGCTGCTCCCTATCGACATGATTCCGCTGTGCTTCAAACCAGCTGCTCTGGCAGCTGAGATTAACTGTCGGGCGGCATCGAGGCTTTTGCACGCAATGTGGAGTATCGGTCCCTGCACTGAGAGCCACAAGTCCTCGAAGCGGCAAGCTTCGAGGACTTCTACTAGCGAGCTTGGTGACACGGGCTCATGCCACTTGGCGATCACCAACATATGGAACTTCTCGCCGGGCAAGCGTGTAGCCGCTAGCTGTATCCGACCGCTGCAGCTGCTCGTCGTGTAGTAGTCAGCTGAACCGTTTATCAAGGATAGGATTGGGATAACATCCGGATCGACTAGCCCCAATTCGATCGAGCGTAGCAGGCTCCTTAGAGCACGCGCTTTCCCCTTATCAAATGGGTGCGTCATCCTCCTATGCGCGATGCTAGCTTCCATATGTCCACTTCGACTCTAGCATGAGGCTTACGGTCTTCGGCATGCTCCTTCGGCTCGGGGAAATGCACTTCTCTCACGATGTGGTTCTCGAGCCTCTGCAGGATCTTTCTCTCCTCGAAGAATCTCGTGTTGTAGTCTCCCTTTACGAAGGCTTCGTCATTCAATATGAGGTGGAGTAAGCCTAAGTTCGTAGCGACCCCCTTAACAACCGTCTCTTCGATCGCGATTATCAGCCTCCTCCTAGCCTCCTCTCTATTACTACCCCAGCTAACTATTTTCATCAATAGAGGATCGTAAAAAGGTGGGACTTCGCATCCAGCGTAATACCCGCTATCTACTCTTACATACGGCCCGGAAGGTTCTCTATAACTGGTTAATCGTCCGGGTGAGGGGGCGAAGTTGTTTAAGGGGTCTTCAGCGTAAACTCGTGCCTCAATCGAGTGTCCCCGAATGGTAACGTCCTCCTGCTTAAAGCTCACACCCTCGCCTCCGGCAACCAGTATCTGCTCCTTAACGATATCGACACCTGTGATCATCTCCGTTACCGGGTGTTCAACTTGAATCCTCGAATTAACCTCCAGCAGGTAGAAGCGTTTGCTCTCTGGGTCAAAGAGGAACTCGAAGGTGCCAGCGTTTACGTACTCGCACGCTTTTGCGGCTTTAATCGCTACGGAAAGCAATTGCTGCCTCAATTCCCATGTCAAAGCGGGGGAGGGAGCCTCCTCAACAACTTTTTGAAATCTTCTCTGCACCGAGCATTCTCGCTCGAAAAGGTGGTAAACGCCACCTAACCCATCGCCTATTATCTGTACCTCGATGTGCCTTGCTTTAGGCAGGTACTTCTCTAGATATACCTCAACGCGGCCAAACGCTTTGCCTGCTAGCTCGCTAGCGTCTCGCATGGCCATGCTTAACTCGTGCTCATTCCACACTACCCGCATTCCAATCCCCCCTCCCCCTCCAGCTGGTTTCACGATTACTGGATAACCCATTTCCTCCGCAACGCTGGGTGCATCGCGCGGATCGACCGGCTCAAATGTTCCAGGAACGACAGGAATCCCCGCTGATTGGAAGAATCTCCTAGCCCCCAGCTTGTCACCAACAAGCTTCTGTACTCTGGCGGGGGGCCCTATGAAAGTGATCCCCTCCTCCTCCAGTCTTTCAACAAAATCGGCTCGTTGAGAGAGAAAGCCGTAGCCTGGGTGGACGGCCTCTGCTCCCGTGCTTTTAGCAGCGTTGATTATGGCCTCGACGTTGAGGTAGCTCTCAGAAGGATCGGCCCCCCCGACCCATACAGCCTCATCCGCGATGAGCGCGTGAAGGGCATTCTGATCAGCGTCGGAATAAACGGCTACCGTCTTGATCCCGAGCATTTTCGCAGTTCTGATAATTCTCACAGCTATCTCTCCCCTATTTGCCACTAGGATCTTATCAAAGATGGGCTGCACAGGCGCTCAGTAAGCTTTCAAGATTTAAGGGATGTTCCTCAACGCGCGAAAAGAACCCTGTAGAATCATCGCTTATCTGGGAGCGTGAATCCGTAGCGCTTCTCAGTCAAGTTCAACGTTTTCATGATTCCTTAAGATAGTTTGCCATCCTAGATTGTCTAAGGCAAGTTAAAACTAATGAGGCCCGTTTCTCAAAGAGTCACGTATTAGTTTAGCCACTTGTAGGTAAAGGGTCTCGCGATTATTCTCGGTCACTGTAAACATGAGGTAGTCATTCCGCGAAAGTAGCTCTCTACCGAAGGGATCTTCTCTAGCCCTATAGTGTATTGTTGCTAAAACCGGCTTTGAAGAGTCGAGGGCATGCAGCACAGTTCTCCTAAAAGCTTGCGAGAGCAGCTCCATCGGGCCTATTTCATCGATGACGACCAGATCAGCCGAACCAACGGCCTCGATGACAGCCTTAACACCGAGCCGCTCAAGGTTATTGACAAAAACAACATACTTGCCGATGCGAGGAGTCCCTGTACCCACGCGCGCCAGGTAAGCCTGTTCCCCCGTTGCTAAATCGATCAGTACGAACCCTATGCGGCTTCCACCAGCCCTTTCTTCACGCGAGATAAAACCTCCCACCTTAAAACCGAGGCCCCTCACTTCATCAACAACCTTCATCACAAGCGTGGTTTTACCTACGCCGGGGCGACCAGTAACGAGCACGTTCACCTTACGCATGGAAGGATTCACGCATGAGCGCTTTTAAATAGTTCCAAGATCTTAGACTCTATTGCATCTTCATCCTTGCTGAGCGCGAAAAGGTACGCCTCGAGCTCGGCTGAGCGCTGGAGCAGAGCTATCATGCGCCGATCTAAGTGAATGGCCGCTTTATCGCTTTTCACGGCTACTGTTCGTCCGTCAATGAACGAACTGCGCCTGACCACCAGCGAGTTTGGGCTCTCGAATGTTAAGCAAGAGTGCCCCCACGCCCTGATGACTTCTACAAGTCCCTCGCAAACCAGGACAATTATAATGCGTGTTGCGTCGTTGGCTGCTAGTCTTTTAAAAGAGGGGGATAGGTGCATGGCTCCTTTGTCGGCGTCAATCGCGATTATGCAATCACCCCTTTTCGTCAGCCACGGATCGCACGTGATTTCAAGCGTAGACCTGTGAGTAGCTCGCACGAGAGGATGACCCCTAGCTCTAACACATTCAATTGCAATCATCGTAACCGTACTTCCCTCTCAGCGCAACAAATATGCAGTAAGTGATTGGTTCTCTGACAAGCCCCTCCCTCTTCTTTCTTACGGCTACTAGTAGCTGATGCCATCGCGGCCCCACGGGAATAACCAACGAGCCGTTTTCATCTAGCTGTTCTATCAAAGGTGGCGGAATAGTGGGAGCTGCAGCTGTGACAAGGATCCTCTTAAACCGGAAATTCTCCCTAACAGGCGAACCGCAGCTGCCGTCCGCTACAACGAGATGTACGCGGTCGTAGTATTTCGTCCGCTTCAAGTTGTCACGAGCAAAGCGGGCCAGCTCCGCCACCACCTCCACTGTGAGAACGACCCCCTCTAACGGCTCACCGGTAGGTGAAACGATCTCAGCGCATAAGGCTGCTTGATACCCGCTCCCAGTACCTACCTCAAGCACTGTATCCCCTCTTTCGATTTCTGCCGCTTCGCACATTATAGCGCACATATGAGGCGCGGATATTGTCTGTCCCTTTAGGATCGGTAGAGGATGATCTTCGTACGCCTCATCCCTGTATTCGGGAAGAACGAACTCCTCTCTAGGCACCTTTAGGAAGGCTTGCATCACTTTCTCACTCCTTATCACACCTTGTAGCCTCAGCAACTCGGCGAGCATTCGACGACGTTCCTCCACGCCTGTCCTCCCGACAAAATGGTAGTTGGAGCTTAAGAATATGTCTATCAACAACCGGGGGTCACACACTCTTCGCGCCATTCCTACTGGTAGGTTAAACGTGTTTCCTCATTCAACTGGTACGCTCTCACAGTTTCACTGAACGCTGAAGCGGTAACTGATGAATTGTGGCTACTTCCACAACGTAGGGGGGAGCATCGAGTGGGAATCTCTACCAAGGTTTGGTGGAAACATATTTTTAAGCGGTAGTGGGGGAGCCCATACCGCTATGAGGATCTTCGACGTTGGCAGAGTTTGCGTGAAGATTGCCGGCAGAGAAGCTGGCCGAAAGTGTGTCGTAGTGGACATAATCGACGATAATTTTGTCTTGGTAACAGGCCCCAAAACACTTACCGGAGTAAAGAGAAGGAGGGTTAACGTAAAGCATCTGGAACCGTTGCCGTACAAGATTGATATACCCAAGGGTGCTAATGACGAGGTTGTTCTTCAAGCTCTCGAGAAAGCTGGGTTAGTTAACGAAATGAGAGCACCGTTAAAGCCGCTAATTAAAGCATGATTGAAGCTGCTCCAAAAGGGAGGTCCAGGGAGGTTCTCATAAGAGATGAGGAGCCGATTTCGAGTTACGGTAAGCGTCCTGAGGAGCGCAGCGTAGACGAGCTGCTGGAGTTTGGAGCCATAAACCTCGATAAGCCGCCTGGGCCTTCCAGTCACGAGATCGTCGCTTGGCTAAGAAGGATCACCGGTATCGAGAAGATCGCGCATGCAGGCACTCTTGATCCCAAAGTGACAGGTGTTTTACCCATACTACTCAACAGGTCGATAAAGGTTGTGCCTTACCTCCTGGCCGAAGACAAGGAGTACGTTGGCGTCATGAGGTTGCACGGCGATGCTGACGAGGATGAAGTAAAGCGTGTTGTCAGCATGTTTAAGGGGCCTGTCTATCAGAGGCCTCCGCTCAGGTCTGCTGTCAAGAGGGCGTTAAGGGTTAGGCGCATCTACGACGTAAAAGTCCTAGAAGTTGCGGGCAGGGACGTGCTGTTCTGGATATGGTGCGAGGCGGGCACTTACATCAGAAAGTTCTGTCACGATGTCGGCGTCCTGCTTGGAGTAGGTGCCCACATGCAGGAGCTCAGGAGGGTAAGGAGTGGCAGCCTTAAGGAAGAGGAGAGCGTCACGTTGCACGACGTTGCTGACGCCTTCGCAGCCTGGAGAGAAGAGGGTAATGAGGACTACATAAGGCGAGTGGTGGTTCCTGTCGAGCGGGTCGTCGAACACTTGCCTCGCATAGTTGTTCGCGACAGCGCGGTCGACGCCATCGCTCACGGGGCTCCTTTAGCGGTACCCGGAATACTACTTATTGATGCAGGGATCAAAGTTGGGGATGTTGTTGCAATCTTCACGAAAAAGAACGAGTTGGTGGCGATAGGTAGAGCCCTAATGAGGAGCGAGCAAATGCTTGCTGCAAAGAAGGGGGAGGCGGTTAAGCCTGAAGCTGTCATTATGAAGCCTGGAACCTACCCAAGAATGTGGGGTAGCAGTAAGAAGCCATGACCGATTACTAAGCATCAACCGGCGCGATGGGCATTTCTTGGAGGCCGCTGCGCTTCAGCGAGGCAACGGTACATGCGTATGAGGGAAACAAGTTTAATAGAGAGCTGAGCAATGCTCCCCTTGCCGGGGTGGCCGAGCGGACCAAGGCGGTGGCCTGGAGTACTGGCTTCGGGTAGCCACTGCCCCTTTCGGGGCTCCCGGGTTCGAATCCCGGCCCCGGCGCCACTCCAGACAGCGGGTTATAGCAGAAGAGTTAAAAGCACGAGTAAGTGGGCTTGACGATCGTATGGCTGAGCAGGAGTTCAAGTACATAGTCCGCATAGCGGATAAGGATCTTCCAGGGGACAAAAACATAGTCTACGCTCTATCCTTGATAAAAGGCATCGGTGTAAATGCCGCGTACGCGCTCTGTCGCAAGCTCGGAATCGACACGGGAAGGAAGCTTGGTTCCCTTACGGAGGAGGAGATAAGCAAGGTTGATGAGGCTGTGAGAGAGCTGCATAAACTAGGTTTACCCTCCTGGCTTTACAACAGGCGACGGGATCCTCGGCTCGGCATTGACAGGCACTTGATCGGAGCCGATCTTGTGCTCACGGTGAAGAGTGACATAGATTTGATGAAGGAGATAAAGTGCTGGAGAGGAATACGGCATATGCTGGGGCTTAAGGTCAGGGGGCAGCGGACTCGAACCACGGGTAGAACGGGCATTACAGTAGGCGTAAAGAAACCGAAGAAGTAGGTGTTCTGGATGGGGGATCCGAAAAAACCGAAGAAAAAGTGGGAGGGGCCTGCGCATCCTTGGCGTAAGGACGTTTTAGCGCAGGAGCTTTATCTGATAGGTAAGTACGGCTTGCGCAATAAGAGGGAGCTTTGGATCGCTAAGACGATGCTCCGCAGATGGAGGATGCGGGCTAGACGGCTACTTGCGCTACCTCCAGAACTGAGAGAGGCTCGTGCAAAGCCGCTGATATCCAAGCTTTATCACCTTGGGCTGCTGGCGAGCGAGGAAGCATCGCTAAGCGACATTCTCAGGTTGACGGTTGAGGATGTTCTCGAGAGGCGTCTTCAGACGATCGTCTACAAGAGGGGGTTGGCTACCAGCCTGTATCACGCGCGTCAACTAATAACGCATGGCCACATAGCGATAGGGGGGCGACGAGTTAGGAGCCCTGGATACATGGTGTCAAGGGAGGAGGAGGGGCTGATTGGTTTCTATCCGCTATCACCCCTAGCCCGGAGTGCATCAGGCGAAGTTGGTGCTCAAGTTTAAACCAAGTTTAAAATATGGCTTTCGGAGGTGAGGATTGTGAGTGAAGAAGCGCGAGCGAGCGATAAGGGGCACGGGGGGTCTAGGAAGAGTGACGTGGGTATAGCGTGGATCTACGCCAGCTACAACAACACAATAATCCACATAACGGATCTCAGCGGTGCTGAGACTATAGCCTTCGTAACGGGTGGAATGATCGCTAAAGCCGACAGAGATAAGCCCAGCCCCTGGGCAGCCATGCAAGCTGCAGCACGGGCTGCTAAGATAGCACTGGAGAAAGGGATAAGGGTGGTTCACGTGAAAGTAAAAGCCCCTGGCGGCTACGGTCCTAAGACCCCGGGACCGGGCGCGGGGCCAGCAATCCGAGCGCTTGTCAGAGCCGGTTTAATAGTAGATCGGGTGGAGGACGTCACACCGCTGCCTACTGATAGCATAAGGAAACCCGGCGGGCGCAGGGGTAGGCGCGTCTAAGCTGAGTCTGCGCTGCCGTACGTTGTCTCCTTTTCGAGTTTTACCTTCGCTACTTACCTTTACCGGATGATTATCAGAATTCTCCGAATTTAGGACTTCATTATTCGTATGACATCTCTGAGGGTCATGCTCGAGTAGGTTGCAGACGCGTTTAGGATGTTTTCTAAGCTAGGAGAAAGCCTAGCACCTCGTCCACAACATGCGGGTCGAGTTTCTCGTACCTTTCCGTTGAGCCTACATCGTACCAGAAGGCATCGGTCAGGTAGCCTTCAACGTGGTAACCACGCTCTATTAGCTGCGGGATGAAGTGCTGCATGAGGTCCAGCTCTTGCAGAGGTTTCGCTAACTCCTCGAGGATTTTCAGCACCTCTGTTTTTACTGCGAGTACCCCTATCACGACAGGCTTGCCCAACGGTGGTTTCTCCCTGAGGCTCACGATTTTCGTACCTGCGACCTCTGCTACGCCCACGCTAACGGTATAGTTGGTTGAGAGAGCTAGAGTGGCTGCAGCACCCTTCTCACGGTGTACGCGTAGCATATCTGTGAGATCAAGGTTGGTTAGAATGTCCCCGTAGTAGATGAGCACGTCGTCAAACCCGGAGAAGACCCCCCTGCGGCTAGCGTTGAGTAGAGCACCCCCGTTCCCCCTGTAGTTGGGGTCGTCGTGGACGTATTCGAGCCTCACTCCGAAACGGCTCCCATCATCGAAATAGTTCATGATTTGCTCAGCCTTGTAGTTCACGAGTAATGCTACGTCTACAATCCCATGGTACTTCATCAGTCGGATGACGTACTCGAGAAGCGGCTTCTGCTTGAGACCGATCGGTATCATTGTTTTCTGGAAGTAGTAGGTCAAAGGCCTTAATCGTGAGCCGGTGCCACCGCAAAGGACGGCTCCTTTAACCCTACGCGCCCCCACAGGATGGAATTTCTGCCCATAAAAATACTTTTGGCGATCGTCTCTCCGCTGCTCGGCTTGCACCATTCAAGAGCATAAAGATAATGGTTTTATAACCTTCTCCGCGCGCGTAGCTTGATGAGCGAAACCCCACTCGTAGAGAACGAGTTCACGATAGTTCTCGTAAAGGGTAGGTGGATCTTAGACTCGAGAGGAAACCCCACCGTCGAGGCCGATGTAGTTACAGCCGGTGGTGGCATTGGAACGGCAGCCGTACCTGCCGGTGCTTCACGTGGCACGTACGAGGCGCTGGAGCTTAGGGATGGTGGTAAGAAGTTCCAGGGGAAAGGTGTAGAAAGAGCCGTGTCCAACATCAACGGGTTGATAGCCCAGCGAGTAATCGGCATGGACTCGAGGGATCAGGAGAGGGTCGACAAAGTTATGATCGAGCTGGACGGCACGCCGAATAAGTCGAAGCTCGGCGCGAATGCTATACTAGCGGTATCGCTAGCCACGGCTAAAGCTGCTGCTTCGACCTACGGAATGCCGCTCTTCCAGTACTTGGGTGGAAAGCTCGCGCGAGTGCTGCCTACCCCACTTATGAACGTGATTAACGGTGGCAAGCACGCAGGCAACGAGTTGAGCATCCAGGAGTTCATGATAGTGCCCGTGGGGAGTGACAAGTTCTCGGAAGCGCTTAGAATGGCTTGCGAAGTTTACTACAGTCTCAAGGAAGTCCTCGTCTGGAGGTACGGTAAGAGCTCCATCAACGTCGGAGACGAGGGCGGTTTTGCTCCACCCATGAAAGAGAGCAGGGAGGCCTTAGACGCGCTCATCGAAGCGATTAAGAAGGCTGGCTATGAGCCGGGCAACGAGTTCGTCCTAGCACTCGATGCAGCGGCTTCAAGTTTTTACGCTGGGGGACGCTACAGAATCGACGGTAAGGAGCTGGGTAGGGGTGAACTGATAGATTACTACCTGGAGTTGGTCAACGAATACCCGATAGTTTCGCTGGAAGACCCCCTCGAGGAAGAGGATTTCGAGGGATTCAGGGAGATTACCAGCAAGTTGAAACAGCGGGGCGTGCAAGTCGTTGGTGATGATCTCTTCGTAACGAACGTTAAGCGCCTTATGAAAGGAATTGAAGTGGGCGCTGCGAGCGCGCTCCTCCTCAAAGTTAACCAGATAGGAACGTTGACCGAAGCTTTAGAGGCGGCACACCTAGCTCAAAGGTGCGGGCTTAACGTAATCGTCTCGCACAGGAGTGGTGAAACCGAAGACACATCCATTGCTCACATTGCTGTCGCGCTGAGCTGCGGCCAAATAAAGACCGGCGCGCCAGCGAGGGGCGAGAGAACGGCTAAGTACAACGAGCTACTCAGGATAGAAGAGTACTTAGCGGGGGAGGCAGTCTACTTGGGGTTAAAGGCCATCAGGAGAGGCCTCTAGAAGCCCATGAACGTGAGGATTAAGCAGCCTTTTCTTCCTTTCGAAGGCTTCATCCTCGATTGTGACGGTGTCCTCTGGAGAGGAGATAAACCGATCGCAGGTGCGCGTGAAGCGGTAAAAGCTCTTAAAGCAGCTGGAAAAGTGGTAGTCTTCGTTACTAACAATGCTTCACTCTCACGGAACGGTTACCTGGAGAAGATGCGCAGAATGGGATTTGACGTTTCGCTAGGCGACATTTACTGTAGCAGCTACGTTACGGCGAGAGTGCTACGGAGAATACGCGTGAGTAGGGTTTACGTGGTGGGCGAGGAGGGATTAGTGGAAGAGTTGGAGAGGGAAGGTATCGAACTCACAGACCCACAGCATGCAGAGTGCCTAGTTGTGGGAATAGACAGGCATCTTACGTATCAGAAGTTGGCCGATGCGCTCAAATGCCTGAATCGTGGCGCGCTATTCGTAGCTACGAACGAGGACCCCACGTTACCTGTTGAGGACGGCGTGCTTCCCGGTGCGGGCGCGATTGTGGCAGCTTTAGAAAGAGCTTCGGGCAGAAAGCCAGACGTAGTTATCGGGAAGCCCTCTTCGACGATGTTCGAGATGGTCTTAGAGGAAAAGTGCTTAGATCCCTCTAAAACGCTGGTTGTGGGCGATAGAATCGATACTGACATTGCCGGAGCTAAGCGTCTGGGCATGGCGGCAGCGCTCGTCCTCACGGGGTCTACTACCTTGGACGAGCTCTCCTCCTCACCTTTGAAGCCCGACTTCGTTCTTGCCTCTCTTTCAGAAATTCTGGAGGAGGCTTTGGCATAATGATTGAACCATCCTTACCGCTGAGAGCTAAAGCTTCTCCACGAAGGTAAAGCAAGCCCACGTATGCAGCGGTTACCGCGTCAAGCTCATCGGGACCGGGTGAAGGGCTTGCCAGCTTAATGCCTATTCTTTCAAGACCCAATCGCAGCGCGTCTAGGCCAGCGCTCTTTCGAGGGATCCCTAGCAGATCCTGAGCCCCACCCGGGTAAACTTCGATCACGGTGTAACCTCTTTTTTCGAGGTCGTTCTTTAACTGCATACCTCTTCTGGTTAAAGCTCGCATCGGACCTAGCGTGACCGGGAAGAACCGTATGCCAAGACTCCTGAGAGCCTTATCGCACTCCCTGAAGTGAGGACCTGTCCTGTCATCTATGCTGGAGCGTCCTAGAGGCAGTGAGAGAGGAGCGTCTATGGCCACAACGCTAGGGCGGAACTCGAGGACAGCGCGTATTATTTCCTCATCGTTGTATGCGATCCAGGTCTTCGCGTTGAGACCCTCGTCTATGATGCACATACCAGTGGGGCGTTTAGGGCTGCCGGCTAGATCCACGCCTAAGCTTAGCATCCTAGCTGGCGCTCTCGACTTTGAGCTCTCTGATTAAGCCGCTCACTTTTTCGGCGAACCTATCGATGATCTCGTCAGCCCCCTCTACGCTTTCGCAGCTGAGCTCTATCCTATCGCGGGACGCCTCAACGTTCACCCATATACTGTCAACTCTGACTCTAAGGCCCGTTATGGTTAGCATCGCCGTCCTAAAACTCCTGTAAATCGCCTTCAAAGCGCTTAAGTAGTTGACACCGCCTAGCTTGACCGTCCTGGATATCATCTGTACTTTCGGGAGAGAATCCCTTGCTGATGACAGCGATTGATCCGTTTTGGCTATATACTCTAACAGTTTCAACGTAGCCAGCATCCCGTCGGGTGAGAGTGAGAAATCCGTGAAGATTATCTCGTTTCCGCTCGTAGCTACTAGATGAGAGCCTGAACGCCTGGCCGCTCTAATTAGGTCGTGCTTCAATCCTCTGACCCTAACCACTCTTGCTCCAATCTTTTTGCAAACTTCGTCTATCATTGAGCCCATAGACTCCGAAACAATGATGCGCGTGCCAGCAGGCATCCCGAGTGCAATTAAGCTGGCAACCTCTTCGCCGGATAAGGGCTTTCCCTCATCGTCAACGACTAGGGCTCTTGTGGCATCCGCGCAGAAGCTGACTCCAAGTGCAGCGTCAGATGCTCTTACGATTCCCTTCAGTATTTCAATGGAGTGGGGGTCAGGCATGTGTGTCACAGAGCCTCTGAAGGGTGGCCGATGAGCGTTGAGCATTACCCCTTCGATACCCAGTTCTGAGAACAGGTTGGGGAGGACCTCCGACGCTGGGCCAAAGTTTACGTCGCAGACCATCCTGTACCGTTTGCTGGCGATCGTGTGCGAGTCAAGGTAGCCGGCAATGGCTGCTGCGTATATATCGTGTACATACTCAGCGTAGGTAACCCATCCTATCGCAGCGGGTAGGCTTCTCACGATCTTCCCCGAGCCGGCGCGATCGAATAGCTCCTCCATTCTCTCAATAGAGAATACAAGCCCCTGCGAGTCGAAGATCTTAATCGCTATACCGTCACGCTCGAGCGGAGCTACGGTGAATTGTACGCCAGCTTTTGCACCTAGCCTCTTTATAGCGAAGATAAGCTCGGGGGTCGTCGCAGAATGAAAATCCATGACGGAGATTCCGGTCGACATGAGGCCTGCCGAGAACGCCCGCTTCAGCATTCGGGATGGGGGGTAGTTGTCGCGTGCCGTGACCACGAGCGCACCTTCTCCTAGCATGGTTCCTAGAGCACCGCCGAGGCTTGCCGCTATGTCCGGTGTCAAAGTCTGATTCGCTATTCCGAGTATTTGCCCTTCATCCCACTCGAGCTCTAAGCTCAATTACAGCCCCCCTCTCCTTGGTGACTAAAATACGGTCAAAAATATTTGTGCCGCTAGGTATTCTCGTGAGATCCTCGATTATCGACTTATACAGAAGGGTTTCGCTGCCCACTTCCGTCCTCGATCCTACGATGCTCTCGTAGATGCGAGCCTTATACCCTATACTGGCCCCATCCATGATAATGCTCCTCTCGATGACAGCCCCCTCTTCTACAACCGCCCAGTTGCCCAGTACTGCATAAGGCCCTACCACAGACCCCCTTTCGATTCTCACTTCGCTCCCTATTACCACGGGCGGCCGAACAACCCCCTCGACGCTCTTCGGGTTACTGAGCCATATGCCGCGGCTATACACTCCAGCGGGTCGAAGTGGTGACGCGAGACCGTCGAGAACGTCCACATTTGCCTGAAAATATGTTGGTGGCGTACCAATGTCTATCCAGTAGCAAGGTTCAGAAACCCAGCCGTAAACAGGATACCCTTCTTCCACGAGGTAGGGGAAGACGTGCCGCCCGAAGTCAAGGAGATGGGGGTTGTCATCAAGAATATCGAGAATGGAGTACGAGAAGGCGTAGATGCCGGCATTGGCGAGATTTGCGTATGTGTACCTCGCTTTGGGTCCGACAGCTAAGCTTGCCAGATAGAGATCGTAGCCCCTCGGCTTCTCCATGAAAAGCTCGATCTTATCGTTGCGCGAGAGGAATGCGAGGCCGTAGTGGCAGGGGTTATCCACGCCCTTAAGTACCACGCTGGCTACGCCTTTCTTCTCCTTGTGAAAGCGCCAAAAAGCCGCGAGATCGCAGTTGGTGATAATGTCCCCCATCAAGACGATAAAATCGTCATCTAAAAGGTGGCGCAGCCTACGCACCGAGTCGGCTGTGTCGATCGAGCTGTAGACGAGGGGTATAACCTCGATCGAACGGGGCTCCTCTCTGACGTGCTCAGCTATCATATGGCCTAAGTAATCGAGCGAGATGTAAACCCTGTCCACTAAGTTGCTAAACTCGATGATATCGAGTATGTAATCAATAACAGCCTTATTGGCAACGGGCATGAGCGGCTTAGGCCTATGGTAGGTAAAAGGTCTCAAGCGGGTACCTCTCCCTCCAGCTAGAATGACCGCGGTGAGCATGTAAGATTAGTACGAGTCTAACCCTAATTAGCGTTTCGCCAATTCAATATCGGCTAGTGCTGTTGAGAGAGTTCGAGCGATTCTCTCCCCTTCGCGAGGATCTAACTCTTTTCTTCCTCCTTGCGGTAAACCATAGAAGGGGATGACGTGGAAGTGCACGTGGAATATTACTTGGCCTGCTGCCGAACCATTGTTCTGCACTACTCTAACACCTCTAGCACCTAGGGCGCGCACTTGGGCGCCGGCTACCAGCTTAACGACCCTCGTCAGTTCGAAGAGAATATCATCAGGCGTTTCGAGAAGATCCCTGTAGTGCTCGACAGGAGCTACTAACGTATGCCCGCTCTGTATGGGGTACTTGTCCAGGAAGGCAATGACGCGGTCTGACCTAAAGATTATGTACGCAGGAGCTCTCCCAGCTGCGATCTCGCAGAACACGCAGCTCACGATTAGATGCTCCAGCTCAAGAATATATCAGTCTAGCTTCGCAGAAACTTTTTCAACAATGTGAGGGAAGGATACTTGATGAAGGCCATCGGTCCGGGTGAGAAGGCTCCTGAAGAGGTGAACGTCGTAATCGAAATTCCGCAGGGTGGTAACGTCAAGTATGAGATGGATAAGGAGAGTGGCGTTCTTTTCGTAGACAGGATACTCTACACTTCGATGGTGTACCCGTTTAATTACGGATTCATCCCCGGTACACTGGAGGAAGATGGAGATCCCGTCGATGTGCTCGTTCTGAGTCACGAACCGCTACTGCCAGGCTCTGTGATAAAGTGCAGGCCGGTCGGCGTCCTCCTCACTCGTGATGAGAAGGGGCCCGACGCTAAGGTGGTGGCCGTTCCCTCTCCTAAGATAGATCCCCGTTTCTCGGATGTGGACGATATTGGAAAACTGCCGGAGGCCTTGAGGCGTAAAATCGAGCACTTCTTCGAGCATTACAAGGAGTTGGAACCGGGGAAATGGGTGAAAGTGGAGGGATGGATGGGAGGCGTTGAAGCGCGTAAACGCATTGAGGAGGCTATTGAGCGCTACAGGAGTTCATGTAGATGAGCTGTAAACTACACTGCTCGATTTTAGAATAGTTGACAGCTTGTACTTCGTAAGTAAAGAGAGTTAGAAGAAATTTACGCGTTCTAGTAGTTGTTACTGCTTTTTGTGTAGCTTCGGTGCTAAACGTGATGTTTTATGACGATAGACCGTTCGACTACCATCTGGGCAAAACGTTAAATAGGCTGGTCTGCGCTATTAGTAGGATCAAGTATGAGTGAGCTTCCATCAACGAGGGCTTTTCTCACAAGCCTAGAGCACTGGGTTGAAACTCAGAAAGTGATCTTAGCCTCGATGGCTAAAGTTGAGGAGCAACTTAAGGACGCAGATAGGTTAGAGCTGGTGCTAGCTACACGCGTCGCATTCAGGCACATGATAAGAACTCTAGAGGCGTTCGATAGGTGGCTTCAGGATCCATTCATCATTGGTCACATGCCGCGTGAAATGCTGGAAGACGTTCAAAGAAAAGCGTGGGAGATTATGAAGCAGTTGCTCGAGCTAGACATTCTACATACGTCTCAGTTCAAGGAGTACTTTGGTAAGCTAGCGAAAGAGGGTAAGCTCAATCCCTTGCTTGTTGCTCAGAGTGGGGAGGAGAGGCGAGTCCCCGGCGTGCTGTAGCTCAGCGAGATAACGTTAAAAGGTCCGGCTCTTTTACCGATTGGATTGGCGGGATTGTCTATGCCGGAGAAGGAGCTTAAGGAGATCGAGCTTAAGGTTGCCGAGCTTCGGCATAATGAAGCTGGGCGAGGAAGGGTGCGCATCGATGAGGAGGCGATGGAGAAGCTAGGCCTAGCGCCTGGCGACGCGGTCGAAATCGAGGGGAGGAGGAAGACTGTAGCTCTAGTTTGGCCTGGGTACGCGGAGGATAGGGGCACTGGGATTATAAGGATGGATGGGTGGACGAGGAAGAATGCTGGAGTCAGCATAGGAGAGAAGGTCAGGGTTAGGCGGGCCGAGATCAAAGCTGCAGAGCTGGTGAAGCTCTCCCCAACCTCGATGACGTTAACGGTGGATGAGAACTTCATCGCTTACGCCAAGAAGAGGCTCCTCGACAGACCGATAATAGAGGGGGATATAGTGCAGGTACCGGTTCTGGGGCAGAACATACCTTTCACCGTGGTAGCTACGAAACCCCCAGGTGCAGTCGTCATAACCGAGAACAGTCGAGTCATTATTTTAGAGAAGCCGGTCGAAATCGGGAGGATCCCGCGTGTAACGTATGATGATATTGGAGACTTGGAAGAGGCCAAGCAGAAGATAAGAGAGCTGGTAGAGCTTCCGATGAAGTACCCACAGCTCTTTAAGAGGTTGGGTATCGATCCTCCAAAGGGTGTTCTACTCTACGGGCCCCCAGGTTGTGGTAAGACTTTGCTAGCCAAAGCCGTTGCAAATGAAACCGAAGCTTACTTCATCGCCATCAACGGCCCTGAGATTATGAGCAAGTTCTACGGCGAGAGCGAGCAGAGGTTAAGGGAGATTTTCGAAGAGGCTAAAGAGCACGCGCCGGCGATAATCTTCATTGATGAGATTGACGCGATCGCGCCCAAGAGGGAGGAAGTAACGGGAGAAGTCGAGAAACGTGTGGTAGCACAGCTCCTCGCCCTAATGGATGGTCTCGAAGCCCGAGGGGATGTGATCGTAATAGCTGCGACGAATAGACCTAATGCCATAGATCCTGCTCTTAGAAGGCCGGGGCGCTTCGATAGGGAAATTGAGATCCCCGTGCCCGATAAGCGCGGTAGGTACGAGATTCTGATGGTTCACACGAGGAACATGCCCTTAGCCGAGGATGTGGACCTGAGGAAGCTAGCTGAAATCACACATGGCTACACTGGTGCTGATCTCGCCGCGCTGTGTAGGGAAGCTGCTATGAGAGCCCTCCGCAGAATACTACCGAAGATCGATTTAAGCAAGGGTGAGCTACCGCCTGACGTACTCGACGAGTTGAAGGTCACGATGCAAGACTTCATGGATGCGTACAGGGAAATAACACCGAGCGCGCTTCGCGAGATAGAAATCGAGGTGCCAAATGTGCGCTGGAGTGACGTGGGCGGGCTCGAAGAAGTGAAGCAGCAGCTCAGGGAGGCGGTCGAGTGGCCGTTACGGTACCCAGAATCGTTCAAGAGGTTGGGCATTGACCCTCCGAAGGGTGTGCTGCTTTACGGTCCGCCGGGTTGTGGTAAGACTCTGTTGGCGAAGGCGGTTGCGACAGAAAGTGAGGCGAACTTCATAGCGGTTAAAGGCCCGGAGATTTTCAGCAAGTGGGTTGGCGAAAGCGAGAGAGCAATCAGAGAGATATTCAGGAAAGCTCGACAGGCAGCACCTTGCATTGTGTTCATAGATGAGTTAGACGCGCTAGCGCCGCTGAGAGGGCTCGGTTACGCCGATTCAGGAGTGACTGAGCGCGTGGTCAGTCAATTGCTCACCGAGATGGATGGATTAGAGAAGATGGAGGGCGTTGTAGTGATGGGGGCGACGAATAGGCCCGACATTATTGATCCGGCTTTGTTGAGGCCCGGCCGGTTTGACCGGATCATCTACGTGCCTCCGCCCGACCGGGCTGCAAGGCTTGAAATCCTCAAAGTGCACACGAGGCGAATGCCGCTAGCCGAAGACGTAGACCTCGAGAAAATCGCGGACGCGACGGAGGGATACGCGGGTTCCGATTTGGCGCTCCTGGTTAGAGAAGCGGGCATGCTGGCAATGAGGGAAAACCCCGGCGCTGAGAAAGTGCACATGAGGCACTTTGAAGAAGCGTTAAAGAAAGTGAAGCCGAGTCTGACGCCGGAGATGCTCAAGTACTATGAATCCTGGGCGGAGAGGTCGAAGAAGATGCTTCAAGGAAGAATCTCTCCTGTAAGCTTTTACGTGTAGCTAGGTATGACTTCCATACTTCACGTAATACTGGTAGAGCTGCTCAAGAGGGGGACTATCACGGAGAAGGATCTCTACGAGAGTGTCAGAAAATCTGTCGAGAACGCGGGTGGCGAACTCCCCCGCAGCGAGTTTCTTAAACTCCTAATGACGCTCGAGCTACGGGGCTACGTCAAAGTTGAAGGAACGCGAAGGGTGGTGCAGCTGGTTCGAACGCCTTCAGAAGCTCGTTAAGATCTTGAGGCTCACTTAAGCGCGTCAGTTAAACGAATCTTAAGCGTGCTGTTCCCAGGAGATAGTTAAGCACGCGGTAGTGAACCGCTATTTTCTTAAGCTGCCATCACGTACATCACGAAGGGAACATGGGGGTTCAACTGCGCGAGCTGGTAGCCCCCGTCAAGGTGGAAATCGAGTTGGAAAAACTCTCCGGGAAGGCTTTAGCCCTCGACGCTTACAATGCCCTCTACCAATTTCTAGCTACCATCAGGCAGCCGGATGGAACCCCCCTCATGGATGCGTACGGCAGAGTTACTAGTCACTTAAACGGGCTTTTCTATCGAACTATCAATTTACTTGAGAAGGGTATAAAACCGGTCTACGTTTTTGACGGAAAACCACCGGAGCTCAAGGCGGCTGAGCTGGAACGCAGAATGAAAGCGAGGAGGGAGGCCGAGCAGAAGTACATGGAAGCCCTCGAACGGGGTGAGCTCGAAGAGGCCAGGATTTACGCTCAACAGGCATCGTACTTAACTACATCGATGGTGAACGATGCAAAGAAGCTCCTCAGCCTAATGGGTGTGCCATGGGTTCAAGCGCCAGCCGACGGCGAGGCGCAAGCCGCCTTCATGGCCGCTAAAGGCGATGTTTGGGCAGCCGCGAGCCAGGATTACGACTCCCTGCTCTACGGTGCACCGAGGCTAGTCAGAAATGTGACCATTAGCGGGAGGAGAAAGCTCCCTCGACGCGATGAATACGTTGAAGTGAAGCCAGAGCTGATCGAGCTGGACAAGCTCTTAAACTACTACGGCATCACGAGAGTTCAGCTCGTCTACATTGGGTTGCTGATGGGCACCGACTACAACCCCGGAGGCGTCAAGGGTGTAGGACCTAAGAGGGCTCTAAAGCTGGTGAAGGACTTCGCAGACATCGATACGATAGCTAAGGTAGTCGGATGGGACTTCCCCGTTAAGCCGGCTGACGTGATTAAGATATTCCTTGAGCCTGAAACCACGGAAGACTACGAAGTAGCGTGGCACGCTCCAGACAAGGATGGGATTATCGAGTTCTTATGCGATGAGCATCAATTCTCGAGAGAAAGGGTTCTTAATGCCATCGAGAGGTTAGAAAAAGCCTATCAATCAACCCTTAGGCAACACACGCTAGAAGCGTGGTTCTCCTGATCAACTATGGAGCCCCACCCGCTCGAAGAACTCTTTAGAGGTTCTAGAAAGACCCTGAGAGTTCTACGAGTCTTACTCACTGCGCAAACTCCACTAACGAAGTACTCTATCGAGTCCAGGGCAGCGCTTTACAACGCCGGAACCGTTTTAAAGCGGCTGGAAAGAATCGGTGTTGTCAAAGCGCTAGGGGAGCGACCAAGGAGGTACGTATTGGACAGGAGCAACCAACTCGTCTCTGCAATTGAGAAGATGATGAGGGAGGTAAACTACATTCCATAGTCGAAAGCTAAGCTAACCTTCTCGCTTGGACGAGTATCGCTAGTAGCGAGAGAGCCGCTCCCACAGAAATTATGCAAAGGAAGTAGTGACCCAGTAAAGCTCCAGTGCGGGACGGAATAAAGGTGGAAAGATCGGTGAAGATGGAGCACAGCGTCTGCGTTAAGGCAGTCAGAGCCATCCACCTGCTGGCACGCCCCCCATTTTTAATGCTCAAGAATAGCCATAAAGCTGCCGTTACAACGCCGATTGATGCGATCAAATAGTGGAAGATCAGCTTGCTGAATACGTCGGGCAAAACTTGCGAGAGAAGAAGGAGATTGGTGGCACCGGTTATACCGGTTAGTATTGGGAAGGTGGCTAGTATGAGCAACCTCCCTCTAGCAGCTCGAGGTACTGAAGTGAGCAGGTTAATGCCCGCGTAGAGCAGAGCTAGTGAAAGAAGGGCTGATACCGAGGTACTCAACATCTGCGCGTACTTTTCAATTATTGAAAGAGGGTTGCTGGTCGACAGGAGTACAACTAGAGAGAAAGTGGCAAACAGTACAGCTGAAAGCTCGTAGCTGTACTTTACCAGGAAACTTCTAGCAAGTCCTCTGTGCACCCTCTGACCCATGCTTTGTGCGAGCGCGGCTATGATTATAAACGGCGTAGCTACGCCAGCCAAAAACGCTGCTAGACTCGGCAGCACCGAATTGGGATGTAATAGCAGGATTGCTGTCCAAGCCAGAAGCGGGGCCGAAGCGCATGGAGCAGCGGCTAAAGCAAAGAGGGCCCCCAGCATCGCGGAACTAGCCACGCTTACCTTTTTGACTTCGAGACCCCGATACGTGAAAGCGGAGAATATTTGTTTAGCTGGGGATAGCTCGATAAATGCTAAACAGGCGAAAAGGGTTGCAAGAACGAAACTGACGGTGTCAGGCGTTAAGCTTAGCGCAATAAGGAGGGCCTGACCGATGCTTGCTACGGAGACCGCGTAAACCAGGAGACTTACGGAGAGTGCCGTTACGAATGCAAGCGTAACTTTTAGAGAGCTGCCTACTTGTCTGGCTAGAAAGATCAAGTAGGCCGGTAAAACTGGGAAAAGGCAGGGTGAGAAGACTGTCTGAAGGCCGGCTAACAACGATAGCACGACGTTGTGGAGCTCTCCGTTCATTGAGCAGTCCCTCTCAGCTTCCTTATCGTGAGTAGGTAAGCAAGAAGAGCTAGTACGAGCACAAGTAACGATAGCACTGAGTAGAAGATCCCGCCTCCAGTCCTAACGTTCACGGCCAATATCCGCTCCTCCCTTATGCCCTCACCGCTAATCACCAGGGGGATAAGGTACCTACCCGGCTCGAGATTATCGTTAGCGACTACTGTTAATGTGAACACTGCCTTGCCCCCCGGTTGAAGGCCTAGCACACGCGTGGGCTCAACATCCACTTTCATGTTCCCTAACGGTGCATTACCCAATGAAATACTTATTTCCCTTAATGGTATTTGACCATTATTCTCTATCAAAAGTTGAAATATAGTTGAAGATCCTGGTGTTAATTCAATCTCCCAATTCTGATTCATAATATTTATTGATGGTTTTCCAATAATGTTAATACCTAAAACTATCTTTGAACTGCTGTTGGTACCTACAGCAGAAAATACGAATGTTACTGCTGTAGGGGAGGCTGTCTGAGGTATATCTATCGTTAAGAAAACGTTACGGGATTCTTTGGGGGGAATTACTATGGCTGAAAGAATATTTTCGTACTCATCCTTTACGATCCAGTTATAACCCGTAGGTAGGCCACTAACAGCGAAACTAACAATTGTAGAGCGTGTCCCATCGTTAGTGATTCGTAGAGGTATCGTCACTTTAGCGCCGGGTTGAGTCACTACGAATTGGGACTGCGCTTCTACCTCCAAACGATCGTAGCTTGGTTCAACGTGGACGAGAACTGTCGAGCGTGAAACTATATCTAAGGCCTTAGCTTGTAAAACTATTACGTAGCTCCCTGGTTCGACATTTTCAGGTAATGTTACGGTTAGCAGAGCCACAGTATTTTCACCGGGATTTAAACGTAAAGACGTTACTTGCGTGCCGTTGATAGTTACTCTGGCCAGCCAGCCGCGAGGTGGGATCACCGAGACATTGATTACTGCACTCCGCTCCAAAGTGTTTACAATCTTTAACGGGATGGAAAACTTAGAGCCAGCAAACGAGGTGACCTCGCTGTAAAACGGTACTACGAGTTCCCAGTCTCTGTAACGCGTCTCAACCGTTAACGGTATTCGCTGGGTCACGTTAGCGTAGCTGAAAACTAGCGTGAGCTCGTTTGTGCCCTCCGCGTGGCCGGGAACGCGTATCCGGACTTTTAACGTCCTTGTGTCTCTGGGGTTCATTATTAGATTCCTAATGGTTATGTACTGCTCGCTCAGAAGCGCTACACTCCATTCTGGAGGGGCATCTATGCTCACATTCACTAGGATTGTGAACGCGCCTATGTTCGACACGATCAAGGGTAGCTCCACCGTGGAGCCCTGGTCTACAACGATGTACGTGGTCCCCAGATTTACGCTGAGTGCGTAATCCAGAGTTATGCGGCCTAAGTTGGTTGTACCTGTCGTCATAAGGTCAAGCTTTAGGTATTTTCGCTCGTACCCCCATCTGTAGGCCAATATCTCGTAGGTTCCTGTCCCGGGTAGCACGAGCGAGAAGTAGCCGTTCTTAAGGGTTCTAGTAGAGCCGATGAATGATCCATCCCTGTACGCTTCGATGATTGCATTCTCCAGCGGAGACCCCTCAATGTCCGTTACAACACCTATCAGTGTAACCTGTTGAGCTTCGGATACTACCGCTGTTAGCGCGAAGATCGCAAAGAGCAGCAGCCCAATCGCCCTCCTCACGAGGCTGTGGGCACACACCGCCTTTTTAAGCTGCCTTCGTCGATCAACTATCCGAGCTCTGATATTTGTTTCATGCAGAGCAGGTAGCTCCTTTCAAGGTACTCGCGCGGATACCGTAGCCTCACTTTAGCCCAAGGGACTTCCGCACCAGGATCTAAGGGGCGAGTGTACGCATCGGTGTCCAATCCGTTCCCCCTAGCAGCCTCACGCCAGCCATGGAGGCCACCACCGCGCAAGGCCCACTCGATGAGGACGTCCGTTAACTCCGATCCCCCTCTAGATAAGACGCATTGCACGTATGCCCATGCTGGCTTGTAGGGTCTCACATCGGCTATGCCCCCCAACGCTGATACCAGAGCTTCAAGCTTCCTTCTAACAGTCCTCGGGTCTTCCATGCCGAACCATTGCATCGGAGTCTGCGGTTTCGGCACGAAAACGCTGACGCTCAGTTTAAGCTCTCTTTCACCGCGAAAACCACTGTGCTCGGAAATCCTTTTCACGAGGTTTGCTATAGCCCTCACGTCCCCCTCTCCCGGCAACCCAACCATGAAGTACAGCTTCAGGGATTTGAAGCCCGCTCTCCTAGCCTCTCTCGTTGCTTCAAGCAGGCGCTCCTCGAGCAGGGGTTTTCCGAGAACCAGTGATAGGCCGACATTCGCTGTTTCGGGGGCGAGAACTAGCGTCTTCTGGCCGCTCTTAGCTAGAAGCTCAATCCGCTCCCTGGTTAGAGTGTCGATCCTTAGCGATGGAAGGGAGATCTTGTACCCAGACTCGATCAGCGTCTCCAGGATCCTATCGGCCTCCCGATGATCGAACAGGGAGAGCGCCACAAGCGTTAATTGGTTGCTGCCGTTGAATCGGGAACCTTTTTCCGCTAACTGCACGATCTGCTCCAATGGACGATCGCGCTGCGGAGTGAAAATGTGCCCCTCCATGCAGAATCGGCACCGCCGGGAGCACCCCCGTGCCACCTCTATAATCGTGGTTCTGCGCCACTCACCGTTTTCGGGTTGGAATTGAGCCGCGGGGTGGAACTCGAGCGGCAGCTCGGCTGGATAGTTGAAGGATACTTGCTCATCCCCCCTTGAAGGCACGTAAAATCCCTGCTCGGGCTTTAAGCTGTCGAGAAACGCCCGCTTATCGCCAGCGTAGGTGACAGCTTGCTCCACTAGAATGGGCATCGTGCTCTCGATTTCACCCACGACGAGCACGTCCGCTATCCTGCTCAAGGGCTCGGGGTTGGCTATTACGGGCGGACCTCCTACCACTACAACGTGCTCACGCTTCTCAGCGAGAGGATCAACGCCGCCAGCCAGCAGGAGCCTCACAATGTTCACGTAGTCTGGCTCGTAGTGGACGGAGAATACAATCAACCGGAAATCCCTAAGGGGTCGTCCGCTCTCCAAGCTAACAGCCGGGGGCTCTGCGCCCCTTAACTTCCTTAGAACAAACCTCTCGGCCGAGATCTCATCGAAAGAGTTCAAGTAGAAATACAGCATCTGAACTGACAAACTTCTCGCTGCAGCCTCGTAGACGGAGGGGTAGGCTACCGCAACTTCGAGGCGCCCCCTCCTATACGATTTCTTGATCACGTTGATCTCTTTTACCAGCTTCACTAACAGGGGGGCACGTACCAATTCTTAAAAACTCGTTGAGCATCAACAATTTTAGAGCAGAAACTTGGGTTGGCTCGGTGAAAGGCTGGGCTCTAGGCAAGATTGAGCTGTACCCACTCGGAGAGGAGAGCTTAGGTGTGCGCTCAATGGCTCTCGGAGTCGTAACACCGGATGTTGCCATCCTGCTAGACGCCGGAGTTTCACTGGCTCCAAGGCGTTTTGGTCTGCCACCCCACCCGAAGGAGTTTGAAGCGGCGCGTGAGGCGCGGGAGCGAATAACCAGCTTTGCCGCCCGCTGTGACGTGGTGACGATAAGCCACTACCACCTGGATCATTATACACCCAGTTTCACCAGCTACTACGAGTGGTGCGATCGGAGCATTTTTGAAAAAACGTACGCTGGCAAGCTGATATTAGCGA
The DNA here is from genome assembly GCA_038731975.1 of Thermofilaceae archaeon. Classification (NCBI taxonomy): domain Archaea; kingdom Thermoproteati; phylum Thermoproteota; class Thermoprotei; order Thermofilales; family Thermofilaceae; species Thermofilaceae archaeon. The sequence continues at coordinate 89,728 of JAVYQJ010000003.1, forward strand.
AAAGACCGGATAGAAGCGTCAGCTTCAACCAACGGAAGAGAGCGGCAATTCTCCTGCGAGAGCTGGGGGAGGTGGGCTGCCGCGTGATCGAGGCCGACGGTTCACGCCTTATCCTGGGCAGGACGTACATCGAGACGTTAGGCCCGTTTCCGCACGGTGCCGAGAGTCCGATGGGGAGCGTTGTCTCGTTTCTCATAGAGTACGGAGGTACACGAATCGTTTTCGCCCCCGACGTACAGGGGCCTATGGAATCGAGGGCTGCGAAGGCGATAATCTCGTTAAAGCCGAGCCTCGTTGTGGTAGGCGGCCCCCCGCTCTACTTGGAAGGGCGTAAGGTGGATAAAGAGATGGTGAGAAGAGGTTTAGAGAATCTAGCCGCCATTTCACGCTCAACTAAGGCTGTCGTGTGCCACCACACTTTGCGCGATGAAGAGTGGCTGAACAAGCTGGCGAGTGGAGGGATTCCCGCCGCATTGACGTACGCCGAGCTATTGGGGATTGAGATGAAGCTTTTGGAAGCACGGAGGCGGGCCCTCTACGAGGAGGAGCCCCCGTCGCGTCAGTTCATCGAATGGCTGCATGCTCCGAAGGATTCGAGAGGTCCTCCACCGCTGTAGCACCCCTTCTCTCGGGTCGCGGAGGGGACATTTATGGTGAAAACTCTAACACAGCTACTTAAGGGGGTGTGCAGAGAGGGATTGGTATGTGGTCGATCCTGTACTACCTGAGGAACGATCCTGAGAAGTTAAGGTGGTCTCAGAGAGTGAGGGGGGAGAGCACAGAGGTCGTTGATAGGGCGTTGGAGCTTGATACGGAGTGGAGAAGGCTTCGCGCCGAGATTGACAAGCTCAGGCACGAGAGGAATGTTCTCGCCAGTAGGATAGCTAAAGCCACCCATGAAGAGAGGCGAGCTTTGATAGAGGAGGCCCGCAGGCTGGATCAAGCCTTGAATGAAGCGGAGAGGAGGCTGCAGAAGGTGGAGGAGGAGAGAGACCGCATTCTAAGATCGATACCGAACATAGTGCATGAATCCGTGCCGATCGGCCGAGGGGAGGAGGATAACGTCCCAGTGCGCTTCTGGGGCAAGCCGAGGGTCTGGGTGGGGTACCTTGAGAGCTTCAAGCTTCAGACGAAGGGTTACGATGTGGATTACGAGCTGATTGATTGGAAGCCGCTAGGGCACGCCGATTACAGCGAAGGCTCGATGCTCATCGATACCTTGAGAGCCGGTAAAGTGGCGGGAGCGCGCTTCTACTACATGTTCGACGATTTCGTGTGGCTCGAGTTAGCGCTCGTAATGTACGCGCTCGACCACCTGGCGAAGAAGGGCTTCCGTCTAGTGATTCCACCTTACATGCTCAGGAGGAAGCCCCTTGAGGGCGTGATCAGCTTCCTAGATTTCGAGGACATGGTGTACAAAATCGAAGGTGAGGACCTGTACCTGATTGCGACTGCGGAGCACCCCTTAGCATCCCTCCACATGGATGAAACGATACCGCGCGATGAATTACCCCTGCTTTACGCCGGGCTGAGCCCATGTTTCAGGAAGGAAGCAGGCGCACATGGCAAGGATACGAAGGGGATATTCAGGGTGCACCAGTTTACGAAGGTTGAGCAGTTCGTATACTGCCTCCCCGACGAATCGTGGGAATGGCACGAGCGCCTCATCAGAAACGCGGAAGAGCTCTTCCAAGGGCTGGGGATCCCCTACCGAGTCGTTAACGTCTGCTCAGGTGATCTCGGAGTAGTCGCAGCTAAGAAGTACGATCTAGAAGCTTGGATGCCGGCTCAGGGCAAGTACAGAGAGATGGTGTCTTGCAGCAACACGACGGACTACCAGTCCTACAGGCTCAACATACGCTTCGCGAAGGCGAAGGGGGCTCCAGCTGAGGGGTACGTTCACACCCTCAATTCCACAGCGATAGCCACCACGAGAGCGATAACGGCTATCGTGGAGAACTACCAGGAGCCTGACGGTACTGTAAGGATCCCCCCTGTGTTAAGAAGGTACTTAGAGGTGTTTGAAAGAGCTCCCAAGGATTACATCGAGCCGCGAAACCGCAGCCAGCATGCTACTTAAATCACAACCGGTAGTTTGCGGCTCAGCACCCATTCCCTTAGTTCACCTTTAATCACTATACGTGCTCTTTTCAGCTCGTTGAGGTTTCTCGAGTTGGTGAGGAAGAGCACTCGCCTTAAACCTTCGATCACTCTGCGGACGTAGTTTAAGGCACCTTGGTAACCCCCTTCCATCGCCGCGCGTAGAACCGGGTACGCGAAGCCGCAAATATCGGCCCCGAGTCTAAGTGCCTTACCAGCGTCAATGCCGTTTCTAAGCCCTCCCGTGGCTATTACGAGGAGATTACTTGACGCAGCTCTTACCTCGAGAATGCTTGCTGCCGTTGGAATACCCCATTCTGAGAAATCTTCGCAAAGTTGCAACAGTAAGGGATCGCCCTTCAAGAGCGCGCGTAGCCCCTCAATCCTAGCGAATGAAGTCCCCCCCGCCCCTCCCACATCGATCCCTTTCACACCGATTGCCGCCAACTTCTCTGCCGTCTCGCGGCTGATCCCCGCACCGGTCTCCTTCACGATTACCGGTACGGGGGCCCGATCTATGAGCTCCCTCAATCGCTCCAGCAGTCCCGCGTACCTAGCCTCCCCTTCGGGTTGAAGGGCTTCTTGGAGGGGGTTTAAGTGGACGGCAATGGCATCCGCGTCGACCATTTCGACTATGTCCTCGACAGCGTCCAAGCTCAACCCTTCAGCTAGCTGGCTAGCCCCAATGTTTGCTATGACGGGCACGCTGACCGCGGCTTCTCTTACAACGCTAAACGTGTCTCTCACTTCTGGGGCCTCTAGGGCGGCTCTCTGGCTGCCCACGCCCACTGCGATACCCATATCCTCTGCGACGCGCGCGAAGATTAGGTTGAGCTTTTTGGCCAGCTGTGTTCCTCCAGTCATGCCGGAGATCATAAGGGGCGCGCGCAGTTTAAAGCCAAAGAAGTCGGTAGTGAGCGTTGCATCGCTCATGTTCATTTCTGGTGCGGCCACGTGAACGAACTCTACGTACTCAAACCAACTGGTTTTCACCTTAAACTGCGAGTCTGGCTGAAGGGAAAACAGTATATGGTCGTCCTTCCTGGCCAACAGTCTCTGTACTCGTGAGCTCAAGATGCTCACTAGGCTGCGCCTGCGTCTCTCCCCTCTTTAACCTTTTTCCGTTTAACCGTGGGAAACCGTGTGGGGTAGCGATTTAGGGCTCGGGCGACGATAATGCTTCCCTATAGAAACAGATGCTGGCGTACCCCACGACCTCCGAGTAGTCACCGGTAACGTCGCCGGAGTTCGCGTACTTTAGCAGCTTCACCCTTACCGGAGGCATTTCTCTAGCTGCGGCGATGAGCGTCATGATCGCACCGTAGCCGCACGCTGTGACATCTTTCTCGATTATCACGTCGTAAAGCCCTCTATCGTCGAGTCTGAGGATCGCGTCTATAGCTGCCCTATCCTTCTCAGCTGCTTTGCGCGCCTCCTCGTAGTGCGTGAAGTCGCTGCTAGCCACTACGTACGCTTTGACCCCAAGCTCCTTTAGAACCCTCGCTATGGCTCTCCCCAACCTCCTGGATACCGTAGGCTCCTGAAGGTACATGCTGATCGGAACGATCTTGAAACTCTCACCGAATATGTATTGCAGGAATGGCAATTGCACTTCTAGAGAGTGTTCATAGGCGTGGGCGCTGTCATCCAGCGCAGCCACCTCACTCCACTCGATAATCCTCTTGGCCACTTCCTTATCCACCTCAACCGTGCCCAACGGGGTTTCCCACGCATCAGCTTCAGATACAGCTACAGGCATGCCGAGAGCGTGATGGTTCGGTCCCACTAGGATGACAACTTCTGGGGTACCGCTACTGGCCATCTCAGCGTACGAGTACGCTGCAACGTAACCTGAGTACACGTAGCCGGCGTGGGGGACCACTGCCCCTAGTACGGAGCCAGCATAGGGGCCCGGTTTTTGGAGCCTTGCGCCGGGTCCCTTGAGAAAGGCCTCCTCAAGCTGCCTTAGTAGGCCTTCCCTTGAGCGCTCGTAGAATAGCCCAGCGACTGCGGGCCTCCTGATCCTCACGGTTTTCAGATGACCTCTCCAGTTATTAAGACCTTTGCTTCGAAATCCTCCGGCGGTACAGGTAGCTCGCCGGTGGGCGGTAGTTCTCCTCTCTCCCTTAGTACCTGCCTTGCCAGCAGCCAGTACAGCAGGGCCAGCGCTCTTCTACCCCTATTGTTGGCGGGAATAACTAGGTCAACGAACTCCAACGGGCTATCGGTGTCGCAGAAGGCTACGACCGGGATGCCCACTTTTGCCGCCTCGTTAATAGCCTGTGTATCCACTCTCGGGTCTGTCACGACGAGGAGGTCCGCCTCAACGTAGCTGGGTAACTTAGGGTTGGTTAAGGCACCCGGGGGGAACCTGCCCAAGATGGGTACGCAACCGGTAAAGGCGCAGAAGCGCTGAACCGGTCTAAAGCCGTACTGCCTAGCTGATACTACCACCACCCGCGAAGGGGTGTACCGCGCTATAACGCGGGCCGCGATCCTCAACCGATTGTCTGTCTCTAGCACGTTGAGCAAGTAGAGTCCATCGGGTCGGACACCGTAGATGAAGCGCTTCATGAAAGCGCTTTTCATGCGGGTACCGATCCTGACTCCGGCTGCGAGGTACATCTCCAGTGGTACAAGGAGTTCTACCTCTTTCAGCTCCTCTCTTATCTTTGTGATGTCTTTCGCACGCTCCTCCTCAGCCACGTTTCGTGGCCTCTGCGCTTCGCTTTAAAAAGTTCTTGGCACAGCTCCACGCGGCCAGACTCCACGAAGAGGTACGTGTTGGATGGAGGGCGCCAGTAGGGCATCCCGAGGACCCAACTTTCGCGCCAGCTACCGGTGTTCGCAACCCTCGCCTCGTAATCGATTCCGGGTATGTGCGTGTGTCCCATGAACAACCACCAATCCGCTGGTAGTCGCAGCTTCCTTCTCAACGCTTTCTCCAGGAACAGCTCCTTTCCCAGGGATTTCATTAGGAAGTTGATGAGGAAGGCTTGTGCTCCGTTTCGCAGCGCCAAATCTCCGTGCGTTAGGAAGGCTGTAAGCCCTCCTAACTGCGCGATAACCGGGCCCGGGTACACCTGCAAATCCAACTCATCGGACTTGAAGTGCGCAGGCTCCCGAAGAATGGGGTCGTGGCTGGAGAGGCTTGTCACGAAAATTACCCGTAGACCTTTCACCCCCTTGAAGATGCGTCTCAGCGCCTCCCCCACCCCGCTCGCGCTCAAAGGCCTGTGCAAGTCGTCGAAGAGATCGCCGAGCACGATCAGGGTCTCCGCCCCCCTGCTGGCCGCTAAAGCGATGATCGTTCGAATAATCCGACTACCCGGGCGGTAATGCGTGTCTGAAACGAGGATTGCTGGATCGCTGGCGAACACTGTGTATGGTTTCACGGGAGGGGTTAGCGAGTAATAAAAAAGGTATTGTGGCGCGCAGCTTTTAAGCGCCGGGTCGATGGACTATCGTGGATCTTCGAGTAGTCACAGGATTAATATTGTGCGTAGTTACCTGTCTAGCGTTGAGCGTTTTCGCTGCGCCACAGGCTACCGTTTTTATCGATGTAGGCGAGGGTGGAAATGCGACAGTGAGGTTGGTGATCTGGGACAACACGAGTGGGAGCATATCCGTGTACCTCCCCCGTTTCGAGAAGTGGAGTTACACGTTTTCGGGCGGCAATGCCACGATTATTGCGATTCAAAATACCAGTGCCTACTTCTATAACAACGTTACTTTCGCCTACACTGTTACATCGGCCCATGGCCTTATCTTGAACATCAGCTACAACTTCCCCTTCGCTGCCCTCTACACTTCGAATAAAGGGTGGTTCATGTCACCACTCTTGGGTGCGTCACCTCTCTCAAGCTTCTCCGCGGTCATAACGATCTCCGACCTAGGTGCCCTCAGGGCTGTTACGCTCAATGGAGCCCCCGTGACCTATGCGTATGAAGGTAAAACACTGCGCGTGCCGCTACCAACCACTTCGGCAGGAGGTGTGCGCGTTACCATTGATTTCAATCCAGACAGACCAATCGAGGAAGTCATCCTCAGCGAGAGTATCGATGGGATTAGAGTGAACCTGCAAGCACCCTACTTCTACAGGGGGCTACTGAGCAAGATCGCGAGTACGGTGAGGGATGCCACACCGATGCTACGTGAAATCTTCGGTTACAGCCCACAAAACCTGGACTTTAAGCTCTTTCTACCAACGATGATGGATCTGAGCGCGTTAGGCTACGTCATGGGTGAGGACATCAACGCGGGTGGAGAAGGTCCTGTGCACCTCAATTTAGCGTTGGTACGCTTCAAGGAGGGTTACATGGAGACTACGATAGTTCACGAGCTCGTCCATAAGATACTGGGGGCGCTCGGAGTGCCAGCCTCACGCGAGCTGCGCTGGTTCCACGAGGGAGTAGCGCAGTACGTGTCGCTAAAGGTTTGCAAAGAGTTGGGGTTGGACGTTAACGATACCATCGAAAGTCTAGAGGAGGCTGCGAAACTGTTCAGGGAGGGGATTGTAAAACCGGGATTTGTGAGCTTCTGGAACCCATCTGGGGATGAGGGGCGCTACTACGCGGCTTCCTACTACATCGTTTCATCGTTGGCTGAAGAAAGGGGAGGATTGGCCTTCATCCGGCGGGTGGCAGAGGAGATTAGGAAGAGAGGTGGTGTTCGATCAAATGAGGAACTAGTGGAGGTACTGAGTGCTGCGGCGGAAGAAGATCTAACTCCTTTGTTCAAGAATTGGGGTTTCCAGGTCGAAGTAACAACCTACCGTATAGTTACCCGCCTAACTTCCTGGTGGGTTCTCACCGTTGCAGCGATCCTCGTTGTGGCTGCTGTAGCATTCTCTCTGCTCATCATACTTGCAAGGGGGAGATCGGCTAGGTGCCCGTACTGCTATGCAGCTATCCCTAGGGATGCCGTGTACTGCCCATATTGCGGCTACCCCCTGAAGCATAGCGAGGAACGGCAGCTATAAATCGTCCTCATCCTGCCTGTAAGGTTCACCACGGATGGCTCTTTCGAGGGCTCTCCTCGCCTCCCACCCCAGGTAGAAGGCGTGGTCGGGTGAGAGGAGGAGGGCGAGAGGCTTCAGCTGCCTGTAGCTTCCCACCCGCAGCCTGGAGGATAGCTGCCCCAGGGGCGTCCTGTGCTCCACTTCTAGGCGGCCTCCTTCAGGGTGCAGCAGGATATTGCCGCGGGGATCGGCTGTGAACTCGGATAGCTTGTCAAAGTTCTCGTGGATCAGCATCCAGGCTCTCTCCCAATCGTGCTCGTACACGTGCGCGGAGCAGCTGATGAGCGTGACAACCCCCACCTTCACACCCAGCTCACTTGCGATCAGCTCCGCCAGCTTGGCCTGCGCGTAGGCGTTAAGGGGCCACGCCGCGTACATGTCGTTGCTCCTGAGGTACACGGTGTGGTTGTAGAAGCCATCCGTCACGTCCCCCTGTACCAGCACGATGCACGGCGGATCCGTGCTGGAACGGTCACGGGCGTGGTGCCACAGCACGGCCAGCGCACGTCTAGTGTGAGGCGATGATCTAAGCTTCGTTATGAGCTCCACCAGCTGGTCACCTGCGGCTGGATGGGACCTCAGCCGTTCACCGTACGTGTAATTGACCCCTTCCGGCTTGGCAGGCTCCAGCAGCAGTCGGTAGTGCTTTTCAAACTCCTCTCTCGGGAAGTAGTCGAGCATCCTCGGCTCCAGGAGCGGCGGGCTCCCGTAGAAGCCGAGCGCCACGACCACGTTGAGCAGCTGCTTCTGGCGCTCGCCGTATTCGCTCCACTTTACGGAGCCGAGTGCCATGACGGCGTAGACGGCCTTGAGCCACGCTCTAAAGAGAGAGCCTTCCTGAATCAGCAGGCCGCTTATCGGGAGCGGCCACCCTTCAACCCTGCTTTCACGCAACTGCAACCGGATCGTTTCCCTCCTACGCTCCCCGGGTCGGTAGTGTCTGTTAATTGCCTCCTCTAGCTTAATCCACTCCCCTTTTCTGCAAGCTTCCCTAAGATCAACCACGTCGACGTCTCTAACAATCGGCTCGACAACCTCCAAAGGCCACATTAATTCAAGGTCTGGGGGAACCGACTTTTCACCGAACAGCCTTACCAGTGCCTCCCCGCTGCCCGAGAGGTCGGAGCCGTAAACGATGAGCACGTTTATCTGAGGACGCTCGGCCAGCGTGTGCAGCAGGTAGTTTATTCCGTAAACAGTGTAGAGCGTGCCCACGGCGTGCACCCTCCCCAAGAGCCCGGCCTCGGCGAGCCTGCCTACCACCACCTCCTTCTTCGTCCAGAGGGTGACAACGGCTACATTCGACTCCTCGTTGAAGAAAGCCACATCCTTGGCAACCACCAACTAATCCCACCTCAAGGAGAGGTGCAGCATGAAAGGATGCATCATCTGAGGGGTGGTGTAGTATCTAGGTTATTTGCGTTTGAGTAGGAGCATAATAGCGAGTGGGTTAGTCTACGGATCGGATTAGTCCTGAGGCGGTTAGCGTGTAGCTCCGAATCAGGGTCTTCGCAAACTCGCTCTTGGGGCTCCTTATCAGCTCCTCAAAGGGGGCGTCTTCAACGATCGTTCCTTTGTGCAGGAGGACGGCTCGGTCGGCTAAGTACTGTGCTACAGGTAGGTCGTGCGTCACGGTTATCATCGAGCATTCCAGCTTCCTCTGAATTGTGTCCAAGAGGTTGATTATCTGGGCTTGGATGGACACATCCAAGGCTGAGGTGGGTTCGTCCAGCAGGAGGATTTCAGGATCGTGCACTATGGCTCTGGCGATCAGCACTCTCTGCATCATACCGCCGCTGAGCTGAGTCGGATAGTAGTTGAGGATGCTTTCGTGAAGCTGGACCATTCTTACGGCTTCCTTTACCCTTTCTTCCTTCTCTCTTTCAGTGAGCTTGGATCGCTCAAGGGGCTCCATTATGATATCTCGGATCCTCAAGCGCGGGTTAAGCGCTCTCGCAGGCTCCTGCGGGACATAACCAATCTGGCTGGTAACCTTCCAGCGCTGCCGTTGCGGCAGACGGTAGATCTCGTGGCCCAGCACCCTCACCCTACCCGATACGGGCGGAAGGATGCCTAGTATCACCTTTAGGAGCGTAGTTTTCCCAGACCCACTCTCACCTATTACGGCTACCCTCTCCCCATCGCTTATTGTAACTTTTATACCTTTGAGCACGGGAGTAAATCTTTTCCTTATAGAGGATCCATTTGTCGTCCAGTAGCCGGCGGTGACGCCCTCGAGTTCCACTATCGGCGAGCTATGCATAGAGCCAGCATTCGACATAGTGTCCACCACTCACAGGAACAAGGGGGGGCTTCTCTCGCACGCACCTAGCGATAGAGCTGGGGCATCTACCGTAAAATGGGCAGCCCGCTTTCTCTTCTCCCGGCCTAGGAGGCTCGCCGGGGTAGGATCTCAACGGCCTCTTATCACCAAGCCTGGGAATTGCTCCGATCAGCATACGCGTGTACGGGTGAGCCGGGGCCTCCATGATGCTGCGTGTATCACCGATCTCTACTATCCTACCAGCGTACATCACCGCGCTTTTCTCGCAAAGCGCGCTGGCTAACAGCAGATCGTGAGAGATGAAGATCAGCGTAAGGCCGTTCTCCTCGCGCAGCTTCCTCAGAAGCTCGACTATCTGGAGCCGGAGGTGGGCGTCGAGCGCAGAGGTAGGTTCGTCGGCAACGAGGAGTTCAGCACCCGTCGAGAGGGCGAGAGCGATCGCAGCTCGCTGCTGCATCCCACCGCTCAGCTCATGGGGGTATCGATCGAGGACGTCATCAGGGTTCAACTCCACCTTCCTCAGGTAGTCCCTAGCCTTTGCGAACGCCTCCCTTTTCTCAAGACCATGCAGGCTATTCAGCACATGGTAGAACTGCCTTCCAATCTTAAGGTAGGGAGAGAGGCTTGAGCCAGGATTCTGGGGGATGTAGGTAACCCTCCTCCCTCTAACCCCTTCATAATCGCGTACCTCATTGTTGATGACGCTTTTCCCGTTTACGAGCAGCACCCCCCTCGTCACAGCGTGTGGGGGTAGTATACCGGCTATCGCACTGGCGAGGGTTGATTTCCCGCACCCGCTTTCACCGGCTAAGCAGAAGGAAGACCCCCGCTCGATTTCCAGGCTGACGTTTTTAACGGCCCAGACCACGCTGTCGAGCTCCTCATACCCGATGCTCAGATTCCTTGAAACCACTGCTAGAACCATAGCTTCCACCTCCTTCGCAGGCGGGGGTCGAGCTCCTCTCTCAGTGCGTCTCCAAGCAGGCTGAAACCGAGCGCGGTTAGGAGGATGAAGAACCCCGGGAATAGGCTGATCCACGGCATGGAGGTTATGTACTTGAAGCCGTTCTGGGCTATGATGCCCCAATCGGGCTCGTCGGGCTTGAGCCCCAGCCCCAGGAAGTTTATGGCGGAAGCTTCCAGCAGTACGCTGCCCAAATCCGTGATTGCTTGGACAAGGACCGGTTGTAGGATGTTCCTAAGCACGTGCCGAAGGAGAACAACCCGGTCGGGAACCCCCGCCAGCCTTGCCAAAAGCACGTAATCCATCTCGACTACCGACCTCGCGTAAACGAAGGATGCGCGCGCGTACCACGGCCACCACGACAGTATGAGGCTGAAGAGAAGCGTGTGGAACCCCTGGCCCAAAGCCAGCCGAAGAGCGAGAGCCACGACTATCGCTGGAAGGGCAAGGAAGACCTCAGTGAGGTAGTTCAGCGCGACCTCGATGGGGCCCCTGTAGTACGCCGCCAGCACTCCAACGACTAGTCCTATTGCAAGACTCGCGGCCACGACGGCGGCTATCTGGATCAGGGCTAGCCTCGCCCCCATCAGGACCCGCGAGAGGACATCCCTACCCAAGTTGTCCGTACCCATCGGGAACTCGAAGCTTGGCGGTCTACCCACCCGCTCTGCTGCAGCTGGCGGGACCGCTCCCATTCCTTCGCTAGGGTAAGGAGCTACAAGCGGTCCGAGGATCGCGAGGAGCAGAACGAATCCCGAAAGCGCGACACCCACCTTGAAGCGCGTGCTCCTTACCCACGCCCGCCTCACTGCGTGGCCAAGCTCCAGCACTTCCTTTACCTCGCTCATAGTCTCACCCTTGGGTCGATCAGAGCTTGAGCGATGTCCGCCAGGGTATTGACGATCAGGTAGAAGGCTGCAACTATTACGAGGAGCCCGATTGCGAGCCTGAAGTCGTTAACGCTGACTGCATCGTAGAGGAGGCGCCCCAACCCCTCTCTACCGAACACGTACTCGACCACCATTGCGTCAACGAGGCTGTACGCGAACGCTAAGCCGCTGACCTGAACTAAACCTGGCAGCGCAGCCCTAAAAGCGTACCTCCACACTATCGTTCTTCTCTTAACCCCCCATGCGGCGGCCGCCCTTACGTACTCCTCGAGGAGAGCGTCCGCCATGAGCGTCCGACCAATCCTCAGGCATACACCTACGGGGTAGGCAGCGACGGCCAGTGCCGGGGGCAAGAGACGTACGAGCGCATCGACGAAAACGGGGAAATTGAGCTGGAGCAGGGCATCGAGTAGGTAAAAGCCCGTAATGGTGTAGAAGCCGGTGGAAAGGGCAAGACCCGCGTTAACCCGTCCGTAAGCCGTAAAACCGGAAGGCAGCAAAGCCATGAAAATTGCCAGACCCAGCCAGAACGTCGGGGTGTTGGCGAACACCGTACCCATCGCTTGGAGCACGCCATCCACTCTTTTCCCCCTGCGAAGCGCTGCGAAGACGCCGAGGAAGGAGCCGAGGGGGACGCCGATGGCGTACGCCACGAGCAGGAGCTCTAAGGTCGCCGCTAAGTTGCGCCACAGCACGTCGTACACCGGTTGACGGTAGGCGATTGAGAGGCCAAGGTCGCCGGTGAATACCATGCGCAGGAAGTTCAGAATCTGTGTGTGGAGGGGTTGATCCAGCCCCAGCTCCTTTCTAGCTTGTTCCACCGCCCTAGCTGCGCCCGGCCCCCGCGGGTGGCCCGCCCACTTTACCGCAGGATCTCCTGGAGAGAGGATGATTATCAGGTAGGAGAGAACGACGACGCCAACTATGACGGTTACGCTCCAGACGACCCTTTTAACCAGGTAGCCGAGGCTCAGCGGCATCTCTCAGTCTCTCACTTTAACGAGTTCGAAGCGGATTACGTATATGTACAGTGGATTTAGCGCGCCCTCGGGGAGATCGACGCGGGGACTAACCACGAATGGTCTAACCTCATCCCAGAGGTTGACCGCGACGCCCTCATCGAACAGCATTTTCTGGGCTTGAGCGTAGAGCCGTAGTGCCAGCTCGTAGTCCTCCCCTTCAAGCTCGTATGCTCTATCCAATAGCTCATCGAATTCGGTATTGTTATAGCCGGCCCAATTCCACTCCGTGTTCGTGCTGTGGAAAATGGCTAGGAACTCGTAGGGGGAGGGTATCGTGGGCCACCAGTCGCTAATGATGAGGTGTGGAGCGCGTTCGGCGTCCTCCCAGACGGCCTTACCGGCATCCCTGACGGCGGTCCAAGGCAGTGGTTTGAGTTCAACGGTGATGCCTATCTCGGCCAGCCTAGACTTTAATAGCTGCGCGAAAGCCTCGTTCTCCTCGTACTCGCCCTGGTACACGAACTCGATCACCGTGCCCTTCGGTACTCCCGACTCCTGGAGGTACTCTCTAGCCAGCGTCAAGTCGTACTTGTACGCGAGCTGTTCATCGTAGCCAGGGAACCCGTGTGGTATGAGCCCCCTACCCACCCTACCGAAGCCCCTTAAGGCTACTGGTACCAGCTCTTCCCATGGTATCGCGTGGATCACAGCCAGCCTGAAGGCGGTGATGTTCGTGGGGTAGCGACGGACGTTGAACAGAAGAAGGTAGTTGTGAAATAGGGTTACATTTATCACTTTAAAGCCCCGAGACGCTAGGTCTTGCACGTTGGCTCGGGGGACGCTGGAGGCGATGTGCACCTCCCCAGCCAGCAGGCCGTTGTACTGGGACAGAGGATCCGTCATGATCTTGATCACTACAACGTCGGGTGCGTCCGGGTTGTTAACGAGGCTCCAACCCCACCATCTCTCGAACTTTCTCAGCCTCACCTCGCTCTCAGGGCTGTAGTACTCGATGTAGTAGGGCCCGCTACCGGCGTCGTTGCCCTGGTTGAACCACGACTCCAGCTTGGGGTCCAGCGGCGATTCGACACCGGCTTTAACCAGGGCTGACGGACTGAAGATGTAAGCGGAGTATATGGCAGCCGCCATCAGATCCAATCGTGCCGGGTAAGAGAGCCTGATATTGACGGTGTACTCATCAACTATTTCCACCTCCTCCACAGAACTCCAGATGTAACCGCTGCCGCGGCCGAACTTCTCGTAGACACCCTTAGCACGCTCGATAGAGAGTTTCACAGCGGTCGAGTTGAAGGGTGTACCATCGTGGAAGACAACCCCCCTCCTCAACCTGAAGGTCCAGAGCTTTCCATCCTCGCTGTGCTCCCAGCTCTCAGCGAGTACCGGCACTACGTTTCCCGTAGCCGGATCGTACCTCACCAGCGTCTCGTAAACCACACCGATTACCGGGATACCCGTGTCATCTTCGATGGACGGGTCTATCCCCGTGATCCGGTCGAGGTACGCGTACACAACCACCTTGATCTTCCCGCGCTGCTGGCTGGGTAGGTACACAAAGAAGTACGCTAAGGCAGCGGCCGCTACGATGGCTGCTACAATCCCGGCTAGGAGGACCCCCCTCCTCATCCGTACACCGCAGTGACCCTACCCCTCACTTCTTAAGCATTGCCCCGAATAGGGGTCGGCTGTGAGCTTAGCAGCTGGAACGAGGCCTTTCCGCGGCGATAGCGGCTTGAAACGAAAAACTCCGGGCGATATTCACTTCTACGTTGCATCTTTACACTGGTGGGGATGGTGTAGATGAGGGTTCTAGTCACTGGCGGTGCGGGATTCATCGGTAGTCACCTAGTGAAGAGGTTGGTTCAAAGCGGCCACGAAGTTGTAGTCTTTGACAACTTCTCGACAGGTTCGGGAGATAACCTAAGAGAGCTTATGGGTGATATCGAGGTGGTTGAGGGTGATGTCCGCGATCGTGAGGCTGTGGAAGCTGTCGCGCAGCAGGCCGATGGCATCGTACATTTAGCCGCTTTAATCGACGTGGCGGAGTCCTTGCAGAAACCCTTCCTCTACCTGGACGTAAACGTTCGGGGTACGTTGAACGTCCTTGAAGCCGCGAGGCGAGCTGAGGTGTTTGTCTTCGCATCGAGTGCTGCAGTGTATGGGAACCCTGTGCGCTTACCAATTGATGAGGAGCACCCGCTGCAGCCGCTTTCCCCCTACGGGGCCTCAAAGGTGGCGGGAGAGGCCCTCGTGAGCGCGTACGCTCACATCCACGGCTTCCGCCCAGTCGTTTTGAGGCTCTTTAACGTATATGGCCCGAAGCAGAGCAAGGCTTACGCCGGCGTTGTGGTGGAGTTCATTAAGCGTATCCAGCGGGGCGAGCCGCCCGTGATCTTCGGCGATGGTGCGCAGACGAGGGATCTGGTGTTCATCGACGACGTCGTTGAGTACTTTGTAAGAGCGCTGGTACTCGAGCGCGTCAGAGGGGTGTACAACATCGGCAGCGGAAGGCCGATTAGCGTACTTGAACTAGCCGAAACAGTGGCACGCGTCCTCGGGAGACCCGACCTAAAACCCCTACACACTGCACCGAGGCTGGGAGACATTAAGCACTCCTTCGCCAGTATCACAAGAGCTGTGAAAGATTTCGGATATGAACCATCAATCCCGCTGGAGGAAGGTATAAGGAGGACGATTAAGGCACTTCGGGACGCATAATAAACATTTTATATGCGTAACTTCCAGAAGGTGCTGAAGCTTCAATGAAAGCTGTTATACTCGCTGCGGGTCTCGGTACGCGTCTCATCCCCTACAGCAAGGAGATGCCTAAAGAGATGCTCCCCATCTTCCAGCTCGAGGGCGATAGGCCAGTTCTCAAACCGATCCTTCAGGTGGTTTTTGAGCAGCTCTACGAAGCGGGGATCAGGGATTTCTGCTTCGTTGTAGGCCGGGGTAAGAGGGCTGTCGAAGACCACTTTACTCCAGACTGGAGCTACGTTGATCTGCTGGAGGAGAAGGGCAAGCAAACTGAAGCTGAAATGCTCCGCCGCTTCTACAGAATGATAGAGAGCTCAAGTATCGTATGGGTAAACCAGCCGGTGCCCAGAGGGACGGGAGACGCTGTGGCGCAGGCAAGGGGCTTCGCTGGGAACGGGTACTTTTTTGTAGCGGCTGGAGACAATGTGTTCCTCGGCGAGAACGTGGCTGTAAGACTACTGAAGCTGCACGAAGAGCTCGGCGGCGCGATCATGGCTGGAAAGAGGGTTGAAGATCCCAGGAGGTACGGTGTCATCGTCGGCCGGGCGGTTGGCGAAAGGGTTGTCAGACTTGAGAAAATACTTGAGAAGCCGAAGATTCCCCCCAGCAACCTTGTGAACACATCACTGTACTTTCTACCACCCGGAATCTTCGACGTTTTAGAGGAGTGTAAACCGAGCCCCCGGGGCGAAATCGAGCTAACGGATGCGATTCAAGCTCTAGTCGAGCGGGGCGAGGACGTTTACGTCTACGATGTTGGTGACACATACTGGATTGATGTAGGCACGCCCGATACTTACCTTGACGCGGTGCTACTTTCGCTCAAGGTATGCAACAATCCGAGGATAATGGAGAAAGCCTGTAGGACGCTCCAAACCTAAAGCGGGATAAATGCGGGGTTCGCGTCTGTTGGCACCTCCTTGATCGCGTCGACCTTTTCTCGTATGAAGCGGGGGAGGTGGAAAAGGTGGTAGTGCACTTCTTCATCATAGAATGCCACTCCCCCCTTGAGCGAGGATAAGCGAGCTCTAAGCTCCTCTCGAGCAACTGAGAGAGGGTCCCTACCCAAGCTTCCTAGCACAAACCCCCAGTAGCTCATGAAGCTTGTCACGCTCGTGGTGTAGAGGCGAGCTAGGGGGAAGGCGGAGGCTACGGCGTTCCTTATCTTCGCAGAGGCATCCGGAGTATAGCGCAAGGAAGTGGCTTGAGTAACCATAACGCCGCCAGGGCGAAGTCTGCCCTTCACCAGCTCGTAGAACTCCCTCGTGTAGAGGTAGACGGAGGGTGTCCCCGGCAGTGGGTCGGTCAAATCCAGGATTACTACGTCAAAGCTCTCCCCAGTCTCCTCGATGTACTTGCGCCCATCCGCGATTACCAGCTCCAAGCGAGGGTCTTCGAAAGCTCCCTGGCTCCACTCGGGCATGTACCTACGGCAGAGGTCTACGAGTTCCCCGTCGATGTCCACCATCACTACCTTCTCCACTGTAGGGTAGCGGAGCACTTCCCTAGCGGTCGCGCCCTCCCCACCACCCACTATGAGGACACGTTTTGGGTCGGGGTGTGTCATCATCGCTGGGTGCACTAGAGCCTCGTGGTATACGTGCTCGTCGTACTCGCAGCTCTGCAGCTTACCGTCGAGGAAGAGGCACTTCCCAAACGAGTAGGTCTCGACGATATCGACTTGCTGGAACTTTGTCTTGCCTGAGTAGATCACGTGCTTAACCCCGTGCAAGTGGGCCTCGTGGGGCATCACCATCCACTCAAGGATAAACCTCCAGGTGGGCTCGATCACGAGGGTACGCGCCCCCAGCGAGTATTAATTTTTCCCTTCCCTCCTAGTAATCGAATAGTGGTGGCAGCATCCTGGCTTTCCCCTTAACCTCCTCTAACTTTTCACGAGAGGGAGGGTTGACGCCCAGCCTCTGCGTAGCCTCGAGAACCATCTGGCACAGCTCATCCAGCGGCCTAAGAGGGAGCTCGAAAGGTGTATGGGCGCCGGCCTCAACGAGCAGCTCCGCCAGCTCTAGATCGCAGACGCGGCAGAAGTCGGCCAACCTAACTAGCTTCAGCACCACCCCCTCCTCCAGGCCGGCTCTCTCAGCTAATGACCGCCGCTCTTTAGCTGTAAGCCCGTGCTCTACCAGCTGCCACAAGCTGTGCAACCCCAACCTGCCTAGCGTCGCCTTAACGTCTGCACTCACGAACCGGAGTTTGCTTAAACTCAGTGGGTCCTCCACGTACCCCCGGAACGTCAAGGCCTGGTATATTGATTGCAACGCTTAACCTGCCCCGATACTACTACAGGTAACTCGGTAACGTTGCGCCAAATGCCCCCGTAATGGGGCGCGAAATTGGTGTAGAGCTGGGGAGAGGAATCATACGGCTGGCAGCTAGCGAGCAGCACGGTCGACGCGCCATTGAATTGATCCGTGCCGTTGAATAAGCCTCGTATGGTGGATGAGCGCCACAGAGAACCGTCAGCAATAACTCTACGGTAAAACCATCAGTAAAATTTGAAAACTTTTTGGGCATCTGTCAGACAGAATTTTGTTAACAATTACTGTTTAAATAAGCTGGTAAGCTTTAGGGATTAGAGCCTAACTCATCTAAAGAGGGGAAGGGTACAGTCCAAGCCGTAACAAGGACGGAAAATATTTGTAGCACCGTAGGAAACCTTCCTCGATGACAAGAGATCAAGCTGTGGGAGCAGCATTAATGATCGGCTCGATAGCGGGTATCGCGATATACGGCTGGCTCCTTATGTCCCCCTACAGTCTTCTTATCCTTCAACTCACAGCTTTCATAGCGGTAGCTGGAGTTCTCGGAATACTTGCTTGGATCGGGTACACGCTTGCAACTACGCCGCCGCCCAAACCTATCGAAGAGATCGAGAAGGAGATTGAAGAGGAGCTCAAGAAGCTGGAGGAGGAAGCGAAAAAGGAGGCTGCCAGTAGCTCGCAGTAGGCACAAGGCTGAACCCTATGAGGAAGCTTGTTCTTTCTCTCGCAATTCTAGCGATCATGGTACCCCTTCTGGCTCAACCGAAGCTCACTGTGGTAACCGATTCAAGCTTTTACGAGCCGGGTAGCGAGGTCACAGTGATCGTGAACGGCCCCCCGCGCGCTCCCGTTGGATTGGAGGTTAGAGGGCCGAAAGGGGAGCTGATCGCGCTCAAACAGCTCGCACTGGACGCAAGAGGGAATGTGAAGTTCACCTTCCTCCTAGATCCCCACTGCGCAGAAGGAGTCTACACGGTTTATGTAGCCGTTCCAGGCGCTACGGCTAGTACAACCTTCGAGGTCGTTGTGCGCCCCACACCGATAATCCTGCTAGCCCCTCCCGGTCAAGCAGGCGTCGGAGAGCGGTCGGAGATACTCTGCTTCGTATATCCTGGCCTCCAGGTTAATTTGCTGGTTTACGCTAGACAAGCGGGAGGGGAGTGGACGTTACTGGGCAGGTACGAGTCCAACTCGAGCGGTTGGCTTGTTTTGCCCATTACTCCGCCCAGCGAGGGCGTGTACGAGGTAAAGGTGGAATTTGCCGGCACGCCTGAGTATGGGCCGGCCTCGGCTACAGCCAGCTTCAGAGCCGTTAGAGCCCCGCCGCAGTGGAAAATCGACTCCCCGCCGCAAAAGTGGCTCGGTGAAACGCTTACGATCAACTGTACTGGCTACGAGTATGTCGTCGCGCGGACGGTTGCGGGGGATAGGAGGTACAAGTGCGGCGAGATGGTAAGGCTGGATACGGCCGGTCCAATCTTCCTCTATCCGGGTAAGGGCGACGCTCTGGGAACGCCTAGCGTCACTATGGTGAAGGCTAAACTCAACGCGACAGTGCAAGCTCCACCAGAGGTGGGCGTCAATGAACCCTTCACTCTAGCAGCGCACCTCGCGCCACCTGCTCCCGCAGTAAGGGTGAGCTTCGTCGATGCCCGCGGTACCGTGCTCGCCGAAGCGCTTTCCAGGACGAACGGTACGGCGTTCGCCCGCGTATCCCTCGGTAAGGTTGGAGACCTTATCGTCAGGGCGATCCCCCACCAAACGAGCGTCTTTGAAGTGGGGGATTGCCCCCCTGCAACCATCCGCGTGCTAGGTGAGAGGGTGTACGTGCGCGTGACGATCCTCGACGCTGCCGGGAGAAGATTGTACAACTCCGTTGTCGAAATCGCAGGCAGAAGGTACGAGGCACCGATGGGTGTAGCAGAGGTTACTGTTAGAGCGGGCGAATACGACGTAAAGGTCCACTGGCGCGGGCTTACAGTCTATTCTGGAAGGGTGAGACTGGAGGAGCACAACGTGACGCTAACAGTCCCCCTATACGACCTGAGAGTCAAAGTCGTGGATTTCCTAGGCAGGCCGGCTGCGGGAGAGCTCGTCGAGCTGTACAACGACACGCAGAGGATAGCGGTGGGCACGACCGGGGATGAGGGAGAGCTCACCATAATCAGATTACCCCCCGGGGTCTACACCGTAAGAGTAGGCGACACCGCAAAAACGGTCTCTGTGCCGCAGGAAAGCGAAGTCAGGATTGTGCTTTCCCCCTCAATCTGGGTGCTAGCTCTTGCAGCCCTAATCGCAGCAGTTGCACTTCTTGCAGCAATTCACAGCATCTATACCCGCAGCAAGAGAAAAAGGAAGCATTAGTAACTATTAACTAACCATCCAACAAGTAGATCACTATTGCCCCTTCAAGTCGCCTAGTAGAAATTAGCAAGCATCTGCTACAGCTCTGCTCGCTAAAGTTTAATTTTTGGCCCACCTACCCGTTCAAGCTCGCTGTCCGCATCCTAAAGAATCCCTCACGCTGAAGCCTTCCTAGTCGCAAGTCCCTATTCTTAGACTGTCGCGATTAGAACTAAAAACACCAGTTAAGCATTAGGAGTTATCATCTAGCTGCGATACTTCGTGCGTTCGCGAATCTTTTTAACGAGCCTTAACCCCTCCTGTGCGTGGCAGCTTTGCGAGCGAGGATTACCGTTCCCTTCACTCTCAAACTCCTCTACCTACTTGCGCTCGCGGCTTTTTTTTTTGGCTTGGCTGCTCCGGGGATACCCGCGAGTCACCCAGAAGTACGAAAGGCTTTGGAGAGGCGAGCCACAACTGGATTCGCTTCGCGTCCCCCTCCACAACCCCCTAATCCTCCTCGAAGGCAAGGTTGAAGGCAGTCAACTGGTTTTACGCCTGTTAAGAACTTACGCGGCACCTTACGCTGAAGATCTTCTGATCGTTGTAGAGCTTCACCAGCTAAGAGGAGAAACCGTGAGAATGGAAGTGCGGAAGAGAGTTGCGCTGGGTACTTTCGTCACTCTCGCGTTTCCGTTGAGCTTTAGCGCGGAGCAGCTCGCCGGTTACAGAGTTGAAGTGTACTTAAACGAGAGGCTTGTTGCAGCAAGGCAAGGTGACAGAGAGTGGATCCCCGGCTGAGGCACTTCACCGGAGCCCTACCCCCTTCACGCTCGGAGTCTCGTTGCTGCTCGCCTGGTCCCACCTCTCATCCACCCTAGGCCTAGCCGCCCTACTCTTGATAGAACCCTCGTCACGAAAACGGTTCTCACACCGCTCGGCCTCGCAGGGTGCCTGGCTACCTGTCAACACAATAAAGGAGCTGGAGGAGGCATCGACAGCACTTAGCGAGTTCGAAGCCGCACACCGGGACGCGTAATAGGCCCCCAGAGAAACTCAGGGTTGCCGGGCGCATCACGAGGGGGAGCGAGCAGCCCTCGCAACGTAATGACCTTACCCAAGTATGACTCGAGTACAGCCCGGAAAAGACGAATCTCCACCAAAGGGTTTATTGGTGTGAAGGGAGTTTCAAAAACGTAAGAAGATCTGACAGTGGAGTTCACACCCCCATTTAAACACTTCATCACAACGGCCCATGCCCTTCTCTACTCATAGTCAAGCAGGGTCCCCGCATCCTCTGCCAGTATAGAGTGGGTAGTGCTGCAGCGATAGACGTGTTACCACAGCTCACCAACGCAAGATGCCTACGCCTAGCCAGCCCGCGGAAACAACAAACAAGAGCGAGCTTACATACGATACTGGTTAAATGCTGAACAATCGTCCCGTAGCGAAAGCCGCGCGTGTCACTACCGAGTTCACCGACGCCGCAAGGGGGAATGCCCGCGCGTAATCGAAGCTGTTGATCGCTAACGACGGGTGGTTAACGCTCGCAAGCGGTGGCGCTGAAGGCTTGAACGGGGATTGTCTAGGACGCCGCCAGTCAGCTGGAGCAACGCTTCCCTTAATAGCGGGATTTAAAGCGAAAAGGGTGAGTATTATGCTAATAAAGCTTAAACTAAGGAACTTCTTGTCGTTCAAGGATGCGAGCGTCACGCTTGGCAAGCTGAACATCGTGGTGGGAGCGAACGCTAGCGGGAAAACCAACCTCTTGAAGTCCCTCGAGCTCCTCGGCAGCCTTGCCAGGCTCGGCTACCCCCATGTCGAGGGTTACGCAGCCCCTAGCGCGGGCGGAGGCTGGTACCTCAACCTCGGTGGTCTAGCCCACAACTTCGACGCGGGCGCGGGAGTCGTGGTAGGCGTTGACGCTCTGGTAGAGGGTGCGGTAGTCTCGTACACCGTGAGGATCAGCGCTGACAGCTTCGAGGAAGAGGTGGCTAGGGGGAGGGAGATTCTGATGAAGGCCTCTTCGAAGGAGCGCAGCTTCACCTACGCCGCCCGCGACGGCTCACCCCGAACGGTAGACCGGCTCGCGGCCGCCAGCCTCGACGTGCTCTACTATGACCTCCGCGGTGACAAGAGGATCCAGCGCGTCAACGTCTACCCCTCTGCTCTGGCTCACGTGCCCGCCGACGCTCACCCAGCTCTTCGAGGCTTAGCGGAGCTCCTAAAGGGGGTTAAGGTCCTCCACCCCGATCTAGCCGCCCTCAGGTTGAGGTCCAGCGTGAGGGATCAGCCTGAAACCGGATACCGGGGAGAAGGGTTAGCCCGCCAGTTGCTCCAGCTGTGCCTCGAGAGGAGGAAGGAGTACGAGGTGATCGAGAAGACGATAAGGGGCCTCCTACCCGATCTCGACGCGATCGTGCCGCGAATCGAGGGCGAAGAAGTGGAGATCCAAATGAGGATAAACGGCCTCCCCAGGCCCCTAACAGCGGCGGGCATCCCGGACGGCGCGCTCCGCCTCACATGCTTCACCGCAGCGCTCCAATCCGGCAGTACGCTCGTAGCCTTCGAAGCGCCCGAGTGCTTCCTGCACCCCAGGCAGCTCGAGCTGCTCATCGCCCTAGCGAAGCTCGCGGAGCCCCAGATCATCTTCACCACCTACTCGCCCCAGCTTCTCGACTTCTTCCGACCCGAGGAGGTGGTGGTCGTATCAAGGGTGGACGCTGCGTCGAAAGCTGAGAGGCTCGTCGAGTCGGAGAAGTACAAGATCGTTAGAGAGTTCCTTGAAGCAGGGGGAAGCCTCAGCGAAGCCTGGCTCACAGGCCTCTTCTAGTAGCCCCATGTACAGACTAAGACACGCGAGCGCCAGCGCGAAACCCCAGACGCAGCTGAAGAGCTCACAAGACTCGCTAGCTACACTGTCTAGTCAAGGCCGCGTGGCCAGCAGTCTGCAGGCTTGTTGAGCGATTCCCTCCGCAAGCGCGAGACTTTAGGGACGCAGTTTCACTACAGTATCTCGACGACAAGGTAATATTGCGGCTACAGCAACCTATTCCAGAGTTTGGCCATGGGCTTGAAGGAAGAGCTGCTCCACCTCTTGAAAACCGATGAGGAGTTCCGCTATGCGGTAGCAGGTCTACTCGGTTACGACGAAATTCTGAAGCGCGTGAGAAGACAGGAGAAGCAGATTGCAAAGCTCCGCAGAGAGATGTACAAGAGCCTCGCACGCCTCAGCGAAGCCGTAGAAAAGCTAGCTGAAATCGCGACAAAGCACACGGAAGAAATCACTCGATTGAGAGCTGAAATGCTGGAGGGTTTCAAGAGGCATGACGAGGAGATCGCCCAGTTGAGGAGAGAGATGTTAGAGGGTTTCAAGAGGCACGACGAGCTGCTCGCCAAGCACACGGAGGAAATCGCTCAATTGAGGAGAGAGATGTTAGAGGGCTTTAGGCGTCATGATGAGCTGCTCGCTAAGCATAGCGAGGAGATCGCTCAGCTGAGGAGAGAGATGATCGAGGGTTTCAAGAGGCATGATGAGTTGCTCGCTAAGCATAGCGAGGAGATTACTCGATTGAGAGCTGAAATGATCGAGGGTTTCAAGAGGCACGATGAGGAGATCGCTCAACTGCGGAAGGAGATGCTGGAGGGTTTTAAGCGTCATGATGAGCTGCTCGCTAAGCATGACGAGGAGATCGCCCAGTTGAGGAGAGAGATGTTAGAGGGTTTCAAGAGGCACGACGAGCTGCTCGCCAAGCACACGGAGGAAATCGCTCAATTGAGGAGAGAGATGTTAGAGGGCTTTAGGCGTCATGACGAGGAGATATCTCAGCTGCGGAAGGAGATGCTGGAGGGTTTTAAGAGGCATGACGAGGAGATCGCCCAGTTGAGGAGAGAGATGATTGAGGGTTTCAAGAGGCACGACGAGCTCTACGCTAAGCTAGCCGAAGCTGTTGCGAAGCTGGGAGAGGAAGTCGCCCGGCTTGACAAGCGCATCACGGGGCTCCACTCAGCTCTACTGGCGGGCCTCGGAGAGGTAAGCAAGTTCGCTGGGTTAACGTTTGAGGAGCTCGTGAGAAAGCTCCTAACAGCGCAGCTGAGGGGGACCGGAACGATACCCCCCGACGCGGAGCTGAGGGCTGCGAGCATCGACGGTGAGCAGGTCGACATCTTCCTCGAAGACCCCCTCGTCGTCGGTGAAGTCACAAGCTACGCGGAGACGGCTGAAGAGGCGAGCAAGCTCCTCAGGAAAGCTGAAGCAGCGAGGAGGAAGTTCGGCAGAGAACCGCTGAAGTTCCTCGTCATCCTCACCGCCAGAAGAGAGGCTGCCAGAGAACTGGAGAGGATAGCCAGAGAGAACAACATCGAGCTAACAATCGGGAAGATAGTCGAAGACTAGCCTCTGGCCAACCGGTTGCCGCACGCTCGGCAGGGGTTTGGAGCGACCTCAAGCGCGTTCAAAGGTGCCCGCTCGACGCCGTGAACCGGGGAGCAAGTTTTCGCTTAACGCGCGCTCGGGGTCTGTCGCCCAGCGCCACGGCAGCTATTAATTGATAAGGACGGCCCGGGTTAGCACTTCGGTGGGAGTCTTGGGTATAATCGCTGAAGCTAGGAGCTGTAGTAGCGTGGACGAGCTGGTCAGCATCGCAAGAGCTGAGGGGGTGGACTACGAAGCCCTCAGGAAGAGGGTGAGCCAGGGCAAAGTGATCGTGCTGAGGAATCTCAGAAGGCCCAGAGCGAGACTAGTGGCAATCGGGGAGGGGCTGAGGACAAAGGTGAACGTGAACGTTGGGACGAGCGGTACCGTGGTCAACGTTGAACTGGAGGTAGAGAAGGTCAAGACGGCGGTGAAGCTTGGAACGGACACGCTGATGGACCTGAGTACGGGCGGCAACCTGGACGAGATCCGAGCGAAGCTGATGGAAGCCTCTGAGGGCGTGCCCTTCGGCACGGTACCCACATACCAAGCCTGGATCGAGGGCGTCAAGAAGTACGGGGGTCCCGGCATGCCGTCCGACTGGTTCATAGCGGTGGTGGAGAAGCACCTGAGGGACGGGGTGGACTTCATGACCATACACGCGGGGATCACGCTGGACCTGGCCAGGAGGTCCCTGAGGAGCCGTAGGATCGCGCCGATAGTCAGCAGGGGTGGCAGCATGCTGGCCGTCTGGATGGTGGAGAACGAGGAGGAGAACCCGTACTTAAAGCACTGGGACTACCTGATAGAGCTGTTCAGGGAGTACGATGCTGTGATAAGCCTGGGCGACGCTCTGAGGCCCGGCGCAGTAGCCGACGCCCACGACGAGCTGCAGCTCGGGGAGCTAGTGAACAACTCCAGGCTGGCTAGGGACGCGGTGAGGAAGGGGGTTCAAGTGATGATCGAGGGGCCGGGGCACATGACCTTGGACAAGGTAGCCGCGGACGTGAGGCTGGAAAAGGCCCTCAGCGGAGGGGTGCCCTACTACGTGCTCGGCCCGCTGGTGACGGACGTAGCTGTCGGGTACGACCACATCGCCTCAGCGATCGGGGCCGCCATAGCCGCGGCGGCCGGCGCGGACCTCATCTGCTACGTCACCCCCTCGGAGCACTTGGGGCTACCCGGCGTGGAGCAGGTGAAGGAGGGCTTGATCGCGGCTAAGATAGCCGCTCACGCAGGGGACCTGGTTAAGCTGGGTAGGAGGGCAGCCTACGAGGACGTCGAAATGAGCATCAGGAGGGCGGCCCTCGACTGGGACTACCAGGTGCTGAAGTCCTACGACCCGGAGAGAGCGGCGAAGCTGAAGGCCCAGTTCCAGCACGACTTGAGCTCGTGCACCATGTGCGGCCAGTACTGCGTGTTCCTCCTCCTATCGAAGTACACGAGCGGCAGGAGGCTGGATAGGGACGAGCTGCTGGAGAGGTTCGGAGAGGGCTGCAGCCTGGTGTAGGGCTATGGGCTGCAACCTTCACCCCTGGTTGTGGAGCACTTGGGTCAAAGCGCCTGTGCTTGCGAACTCCGACCTCCTCATCGCATCCGCGTGCCTACCCGTAGTCAACCCGGAGATATTCGGGCGGCTCGCGGAGGGCAGAACCGTGCTACTGGCCTGCCCGGAGCGCGAGAACCCGACGCACTACGGAAAGATCGCGAGCATCATCAGGTCGTCGAGGCCGAGGAGCATCACCGTGGTCACGATAGACGGGAGCCCGCACTGCTTCACTCTCCACGCGAGCGCGAACGAGGCGGAGTACATACTGGGCGAGAGGGTCAACAAGGAGCACTACGTGGTGGTGAACGGGAGGGAGCTCACAAAAATCTCGCCCGACGCGGTGAGGGTAGCCAGGTACCTCAGCCTGGTCAACGAGATCGTAGAGAGGAACCCCGAAGTGCTGAAGAAGCTGGAAACGCTGAGCAAGGAGTACAGGATGGCGTTGGGCCGCGAAACCTAACCGGTACGCGCGAGGAAACCCGGACTCCAGGTATGGCTCAGCACAGCTCGACACCCCAGCTCCATTTTTTAGAAACAACCGCCTTCGCCCCGGATCGCCGCAACGCATATTAATCCAGGAGGATCCCGCCCCACAATGATTGGAAACCCGCTCCCCGGTTTCGAGCCTCCACTTCCGCTCGAGCTGCAAGTGACTCCAGAGCTCGTTTCCGCCGCCTACAAGCGCGCCCTAAGGCTGGGATTGTACTGGAGGCTCAAACCGGAGGAGCGGGCCATCCTAGCCCTCGCGAGGAGGCTGAGGGCCATCAAGAGCCCCCTCCTCGTGGAAATCATCCTGAAAATCCTCTCGAAAGTCTGGCCCGAGAAGGCCAGGCTCCACGAGGCCTTCAAGCTCGGCCTACAGGTCGTCGCCAGGAGGATCCAGGCAGCCCTCAGAGTCGGCGCCCAGAGGATCGCCGACTTCTACGCCAAGCTGACGCCGAAAGCCATCCTCCAGCTCGGGCTCGCAGCCATGAACCTACCACCCCTATACCGGTGACGCGGAGGAACGCCTGAAACCCTGGAGCAGCGCCCCAAAGCTTGAGCACCACCGCTAACGCAGTCCGGTTTATAAGAGGGCGGCCACCGGATAACAGGGTGAAGCAGCGCAATGGCTCTGGTCGACCTTAAGAGCGAGCTCCTCCGCCTCCTAAAGGAGGACGAGGAGTTCCGGTACACGGTGGCAGGCCTACTCGGCCTCAAAGAAATCCTCAACGAGCTCCGGAAGCTGCGCAAGGACTTCCTAACCTTCGTGAAGGAGCAGGAGAAGCGTTGGGAGGAGAATAACAGGAGGTGGGAGGAGAGCAACAGGAGGTTCCTGTCGCTGGAGGGCGAACTCGTAAAGCTCCGGGAGGACTTCCTCGCGTTCGTAAGGGAGCAGGAGAAGCGCTGGGAGGAGACCAACAGGAGGTTTTTGTCGCTGGAGACTGAGCTTGCGAAGCTGCGGGAGGACTTCCTAACCTTCGTGAAGGAGCAGGAGAAGCGTTGGGAGGAGAATAACAGGAGGTGGGAGGAGAGCAACAGGAGGTCCTCCCGCATCGAGATGGAGCTGGGCAGCCTATCGGAGAGCCTCTACTGCCGGTACGTCTCCGAGGACATCGAGAAGGAGCTGGCCGCGGCTGGCGAGCGAGTCACCTCGAGGATGAGGAACGCCGACTTCGACGGCGTCGAGGTCGACCTAGCCATCATCACCGACAGAGCCGTGTACATCGTCGAAGCGAAGACCAAGCCCACCAGAAGAGCGGTCGAAGCCCTCCTCGCGAAAGCCGAAGCAGTCCAGAAGAGGACGGGCAAGCCCGTCGTACCCATCCTCACCGGAGCCCTCATCGGCAGGGAAATCGAAGCCTACGCGAGAAGCAAGGGGGTCCGAGTATACAAGTACTAGCCACCGAACCCCGCCCAAACCAGCCCGGCGCAGCCCCACACTGCGCCCCCGAACGGTCCGGCCAAGCGGCAGCGTGCGCCAGCCAACGCGAGAACGACCTCGGCGACATCGCCAGGCTCGAGGGCCAGCCCTGCGCCCACGCCGATGCTGCCCCCTCGAGGGCATCGCGCCCGACCCGGGCACCGCGCGTTCGCCGGGGGCGGAGTAACGCCCGGGGAATGCCCGGCCCCTACCGAGCTCGCGCAGACCCCCGACGGGCTCGCGGTCTCTCTGAGCGGAGCACGGCACGAGCTCTAGTGATTGGAGCGACTCTAGTGGCCCAACCCCTCGGGTCCCGCGCCGAGGGCAGCGCGGCTCTGAGAACCGCGGGGAAGGAGCCGGGTAACGAGTTAAGCCCCGCAGCCGTAGCCCAGCGATCCGGTACCCTACCTGCGGCTCCGAGCCTCTGTGGGCTCCATAGAGCATGTTGAAATCCTCAGGAGGCGCAGCCTCCTCTTCCGCGATTACGCCGCTGAAGCGCTCCAGAGAGGGCATTACGATTTGGCGGCATTCTACGCCGAGCAGGCGCTGCAGCTACGCTTGAAGTCCCTACTGCTCAGGATCCTGGGGTACGTCCCCAGGATCCACAGCGTGAGGGAGCTCCTCGGGCTGCTTTACAGAGCGCTGAGGGAGCTGGGGAGGGAAGAGTCCGCGAGCGCCCTATCCAGGTTCTCCGAAGACCGCAGGGAGGCGCTCAGGGCGCTCGACGAAGCTTACACAGCCTCCCGCTGCCTCCCCAAGGTCTACGAGGCTGCAGACGCGGAGAAGCTCCTAGCCGCCGTGGGCGAGGCCTTCGAGCTCCCCGACAGCGTTGAGAGGGGCGTCTTCAGTGTCTGAGGAGATCGCGGTAGCAGTTCAAACCTGGAGGCTCAGAATGCTCCTCGAGTGGCGCAAGCACCTGCCGACCCTAGCCGAAGCCGCGAAGGAGGCCTTCGGGGAAGCAGAAGTCTACATCTTCGGCTCGGCAGTCGAGGGCAGGCTCACCGCGGACAGCGACATCGACGTCCTCGTGGTCCTGGACCACGTGCCCAGGAGCGGCCTGGAGAGGGCCAAGCTCGTCGACAGGCTGTGGAAAGCCCTCGAGAAGCGCGGCATCCCACCCTGGTACCCCTTCGAAGTGCACCTCGCAACCAGAGACGAGCTGAAGCTCCTCGAGAAACCCACCCTCCTCAGAGTGCTGTGACAGCGCAAACGCCGGAAGAACCGCAGGCAATTCAAACCCCGGAAAACCGCGGGCCCGAACGGGAGGCGCTGGCGAAGATCTTCCAAGCCGAGGAGAGGATCCTGGCCGCCTACCTCTTCGGATCCCGCGCCAAGGGCTACGCGACGCCCGAAAGCGACTACGACATCGCCGTCCTACTCTCGGAAACCCCGCGGGACCTCCTCGACTTCTACTTGCGCCTACTCAACAAGCTGACCGACACCCTCGGGGACAACGTAGACCTCGTCATCCTCAACGAAGCACCCCCCGAGCTCAAGTACCAGGTCGTCAAGCACGGCAAACCGATCCACGTTAGAAACGAGCGCGCGAGAGTAGCCTTCGAATCCAGAACCATACGCGAGTACCTCGACTTCAGCAGGATCCTAAAAAGGTACGACGAATGCCTAGCGAAGCGGCTCCTACAGTAGGCGAGGCAGCGATCTCCACCGAGGCGGGACAAGCCGCCACCCGAGGCATCGCAGGGGCACCGGAAAAGCGGCCTGACGCGGAGGGCGGGTCGACCGCGGCGGAGCGAGCACCCGCGGGAAGCGTGAATAGGACGTACGTCGAGAGGCTCGCATCGGACATCGAGAGGTCCATCAGCACCATCCTCTCCTACACCTCGAAGCCGTACGGGGAGATGAGCGAGGCGGAGAGGTACGCCGTCAGGTACAACCTCATCGTGGCGGCCGAGGCTCTAGCGGCGCTCGCCGCACACCTCGCCAGGAGGCTCTACAACGAGGAGCCCGCGACACCGGCGCACGCCCTCGCGATACTCAGGGATAGGGGTCTACTCACCGAGCCCGAGCGCGAGCACCTCGCACGCCTAACCAGGTTGCGGAACCCGCTCGCCCACGGGTACTGGGCGATAGATGACGAGAGGATCTACGCGGGCGTCAAGAGCAACTTCGAGAGCGTGAAGAACCTCTTGAAGAGGCTCCGAGAGCATGCCGTGTGACCGCTACAGGTACTACAGGCTGAGCCCCGAGGAGAGGAGAACCCTCAAGGAGGCCATCAGGAGCACCCTCGAGGGGAGGGGCGTCGAGCTAGCCATAATCTTCGGCAGCTTCATCGAGCTGGAATCCTTCAGGGACGTGGACGTAGCCGTCTACGCGAGGGGCGGCCTCGACCTCAACGACGTGATCAAGCTGGCCGCGGAGCTGGAGGAGCGCACCCGCACCCCGGTAGACGTAGTCCCGCTGGAGAAAGCCCCACCCAGGTTCAGGCACCACATACTGACCAAAGGCGAAGTCCTGCTGGAGAAGCAGCCCGGCCTCTACGAAGCCCTACTCATGCTCACGCTGGACGAGCTCGCAACCCTCGAAGCCGGCGACCCGCACCCCCAGCCCACCAGCAGCCCCCAAGCAGAGCAGCGAAACCCCTGAAGCCCCCCATGTCCATCGAGGAGGTCGAGATCCCCCGGAGGAGGGCCCTAACCTTCCTCAACCACGCCAGGGAAGCCGTCGAGCGCGGGGAGTTCGACTTCGCCCGCCTCTCGAGCGAGCAGGCCGCCCAGCTCTCCGTGATGCTGGAGCTGGCGGGCGAGACCCCCAGGCCGCACCGGGCGAGGGAGCTGCTCCACCTCCCGAGCAGGCTCGCACCCGAAGCGGAGGAGCCGGTAACCGAGTTCGTCAGGAGGAACAGGGAGGCCCCGAGGGCCCTCGACGACGCCTACACAGCCTCCAAGCTCCCCTCCACCTACACGCGCGAGGAGGCGCTCGTCAAGCTGGCCGAGAGCCTGATCGAGCTCGTGAGCGAGGTCCTGGAGAGGTGCAAGCGCTAGAGAGGTACTACAGGGCCAGGTACGAGAGGTTCAAGAGCCTCCTCAAGTGGAGGGAGCAGCTGCCCGAGCTCCTCGAAGCCGTCAAGAGCGTCCTACCCGACGCGGAGGTGTACATCTTCGGCAGCGCCCTCAGAGGCGAGCTCACCGCCAACAGCGACGTAGACGTGCTAGTCGTCACCGACAAAGCCGCAGGCCCCCAACGCCACCAGCTCGCCGCAGCCATAGAGGAGAAGCTGAAAACCCCCCTCATCTTCGAAATACACCTGGCGACGAGGGAGAAGCTCGACTGGTACAAGAGGCACGCGAAAGAGCTAATCCCGGCCCAGCAGCTCGCAACCAGCAGCAAAGCCAGCCAAACCCCAGAAGAGGCGCGAGCTGCCACCGAAATCGGCCGCGAAGCCTGACAGATGCCGCTCGAGCCCCTAACCCCGGGCAACTCGGAGCCCCGCTCGCCCACCACCGGTACGCCGGGTGGCTACCGAAGCCCTGGAGCCCGGAGGTGAATAAGAACCGTAAACATCGCGCAGCGATGATCCCACTGGGGTGCAACGAAGCTAAAGGGGGTGGGCTCGGCAGTGTCCATAGCCAGGGCCACCTGAAGAGCTCCACGGAGGTTGTGGTCATCGATTCCGGCGGCAACGAGGGGGCGGAGCTCGCGGAAAAGGATCTGCTGAACGGAGCGGGAGCCAGCGCGCGAATAGCCCCCCATCACTAGAAACCTTTACAGGGTGGACCGGTACGCCGGGGAAAACGGTGAAGCACGAGCAGGCCATTGCGAACGTGGAGTTTAGGCACGGAGGCAAAGCCGTTAAGATCAAGGTGCTCGTAGATGCAGGCGCTAGCAAAAGCGTTATCTCCAAAAGGCTCGCGGACGAGTTCTAGTCCTGCATACCTCTAAGGGAGCCGTACGAGCTTAGAGCAGTGGATGAAAAAGGAAGGTTGAAGATCGTGGGGAGGTGCATGGTCGATGTAGTGTTCCAGGGAGTAAAAGTGCCAGGAGGCGGAACTTTCGTAAGCGTGGTGATGCCTACGAGAGGTGGGTCCGATCTTACTTGTATCTTTCAAGCGGTTGCATCGCAGGATGGTGGCAGGCTGTGTCGGGTGTTGCTCTTCGGGTTGTTCGTTCTTTTGGCTTTGAGGTTGGAGCCGGTGTGGGTTACGGTTTTCCGCTGTGCGGGGCTTGTTAGGGCGGGTGCTGATGCGTAGTTGATAACGTGTTGGGGGTTTGGCCGTGTGGTCCCGCTATCCGGGCTGTGCACGGGCTCGGGGTTTAGCCGCCTTTCTGAGCAATGTGCCGGAGTGAGTTGGGGGCTGCTGGGGCTTCACACTGTTGGAAGGTTGCTGGGCTTTGATCGCTGGGTTTCGGTTTTGCGAGGGGGTAGGGGTTTGGAGCGATTTGTTGCGTTTATGGGGTGCTCGTTTCGGGGGGTGGGGGTCTCTGGGTTTTTTAGGGTTCGCGGTGGGGCGGTGGTGTAGCTTGTAGGGGGGCTTCTGGATCGCCGCTCGCTGGGTGGTTCGGCTGCCGGTGGGGGCTTCTCCCTGCCGGCCGCCTCCATCTCCGTTCTCGAACGCCGCTTGGGCTTCTCGAAGGCTTCCGGGGCGCTGCGCGGGTTGGCTGCGCCCTCCTCGTCGGCGTGGACGGGCTCCTGCTCCGTCTTTCTGAGCTGCTTCCCCTCGCAGGGCCTGGGTGTTCCGGGGGTGTTGGTGGCCTGGTCTGGTCTTGGGTCGCCCGGGAAAAACGGGGTGTTTAGCGGCTTACGCCTAGAAGCTTTTTAACCCTCATCAACCTCTTTACGCGATGGTTGAGCTGCAGCGGGGGATCTACAGGTCTGTAGCGATAGGGCTCTGGGCCCCGGTCGAGAAGATCCTGGAATTTGAGGGGGAGGTGAAGAAGGGGCGGCTGCCGCTCACCGCTCAAGCCATCTTCGACGACGGCAGGGTCGGCTACTTCCTCCTCGCTGAGGCCGGCTTCCCCTACCTGGCTTACGCGCTGTTCAGCCACGACAAGCCGCGCGACGAGAAGGAGAAAACCCTGTATTACAACAGAGTCATCACCGCCGACATACATGATGTGCTGAAGGAGAAATTCCCCTACCGCTACTACGACTTCTCCTACAACTGGGAGAGGGTGAGGTTGAACGCACCCAAGGAGGTGTTGGACGAGATGCAGCGCTTCATCGAGTGGGCGGAGGGGCTGACGCTGGAGGAGGTGAAGGCGATGCTGGAGAAGCTGGTGAAGCTCGAAGAGCAGCAGCGGGTCGAGCCCGAGATCATCTACGACTCGCCCGAGTGGTGCCTCAGAAACCTCAGGATCATCGCAGCGCTGCTGCGATGGTTCATGGACGAGCGGACCGGGATAAACGTAGTCCTTAAAGTGGGCGTCTGCCGCAGGATTGGCGAGCCGGGCGTACTGACGGAGTGGGAGGAGTGATGGCTAGCCGGAGGGCGGTTCTAGCGGTGAGCGCCGGCGCGGCCGCGTAGGTTGAATCTGCACCAGCTCGCACCGGCTGGGAGCAGTACGAGCGGCATCGATGGGAGGGAAGCCGCGCTCTCCTCGGAGGGCTCCCCGACCCCCTCGAGCCTCCATTCCCGGCTTCTGCGGCTTTCTATCCTTAGGCTGCTAGGGGGAGGGTATGCCTGGGCCGACCCAGTACTCCACGCGGAAGCTGAGAAGGGTGCCGACTAGCTTGTGGTAGAAATCGCCGGTGCTGTGGCTGCTGAAGTGCCAGACTATCTTAACGCCCCTCACTACGTTGAGGTAGATGTCGATGAGCAGCTCCTTGAGCGTGTTCAGCTTGTTGGCCGACAACGTTGCCACGTTCTTCTCCTCCACGTAGAACGATCTACCCCCGCCCGTGAACCTCAAGTCCAGCTTTCTCTCAAATGCGACATATGCCGAGCCCTCACTCCTCCCACCCCGTTAATACACGTGTGGTTCGTCCTCTCTGGGGCTTACAGTCACTTTAAGGCTAACGTCAAACATGGTCCGCTCGTCGAGGGCCCAGCGTAGCAGTGCGGCCAGGTTCTTGATGCTCCTGAGGCACCACTCGGGCGAGTCGTAGATGATCTCTGGCTTGACCCGCTGCTGCTTCTCCAGCTCCTCCAGCTTGTCCAGCATCGCCTTCACCTCCTCCAGCGTCAGCTTCTCGGCCCACTCATAGAAGCGCTGCACCTCATCCCCCGCTGCGTCGAGCAGGCTGAACGGCCGAACGGTGAAGATGTAGAAGAAATAGGGGAACTTGCTCCGCAGCACATGCTCTATGTCGGCGGTGATCAATCTGTCATAGAACAGGCGCCTCTCCCTCTCATCGCGCGGCTTGTCGTGGCTGAACAGCGCGTAAGCCAGGTAGGGGAAGCCGGCTTCAGCGAGGAGGAAGTAGCCGACCCTACCGTCCTCGAAGCTTGCCGGCTCGGGGAACGGCAGCTCCCTCCTGATCGACTCGTCGAGCGTCAGGATGTCGTCGACGGGGGCCGAGACGTAAGGTATTACCTTCTTGGGAATACCTCGCTTCAGCTCAACCATCGCGTAAAGAGGCTGAAACGGGTCTAAAAAGCCTTCGCTCTAGCAACGGGGAGAAAAACGGGGTGTTTGCGGCTTTCTACCTTTACGCCCCGGGCCGCTAGGGGTAGGGTATGCCGCTGTAGCCGATCCAGTACTCCATGCGGAAGGCGAGTGAGGCGCTGATGACACTGAAGTAGACGTCGCTGGCGTTATGGTGGCTGAGGTGCCAGACTATTTTGATGCCTTTGTTCACGTTGAGGTAGATGTCGATGAGCAGCTCCTTGAGCGTGTTCAGCTTGTTGGCCGACATCGTGTTCACGTTCTTCACCTCGACGAAGAACGATCTACCCCCGCCCGTGAACCTAAAGTCCAGCCTCCTCTTAAAGTAGGGATCTTTGCGATCTTGGATGTGCCTATGCAGCTCGTCGTAGCTGCCGCCCAGGATGTTGCGGAGCACTTCTTCGTGCTCCCTCATGAAGTCCAGCAGCTCCCGCTTAGATACCTTCTCCACTACAGCGTCCGACCCCCTTAGCTTTACAACCTTCCACCCTCTTTTAGCGGCCTCCTCCATCAGCCTCTTTTCGGTCTTGCCCCTCCACAGCTGAACGAGCTTCTCCCGAGGTACCTGAGCCTGCTGCTGGTAGTCGACTCCGACGGCACTGGTCTGTGCGCCTTCCGCCTGCCTCGGCTGTTCGATGTGGCCCGTCGGCACGCCCGGCTGCTGGCTCGGTTGCTGCACTGTGGGCGCCAGCTGCTGCATCTGCCTCGCAACCTCCCGCAGAACGAGTGGGAGGGACGCCAAGCCGGCTCCAATCCCGATACCGCTGACGTCCGCGACGGAGGGGCACCCCCAGAAGGGCGTACCGTAGGTGCACCGGCCGTAGACTTGGTCGGCGAAGGTGAGCGGCGGCTCTGACGGCGTGGGTAGCGAGACCGCGGCCGCCGGAGCCACCCTATACCGAGCCTCCACTTCTCCCACCCAGTCAATCCACGCCCGGCTCGTCAAGCCTGGGGTTGACGGTTGCTACGAGGGTAACGTACTGCCTGGTCCGCTCGTCGAGGAGCCAGCGCATCAATGCAGCTAGGTTCTTGATGCTCTTGAGGCACTCCTCGTCCGGGTCGTAATAGATCTCTGGCTCGACCCGCTGCTGCCTTTCGAGCTCCTCCAGCCAGTCCAGCATCGCCTCAACGTCCCCCAGCGTCAGCCTCTCGGCCCACTCCAAGAAGCGCTGCACCTCGTTCCCCGCCACCTCGAGCACCTTCGGCCAATAGATGGTGAAGTCGTAGAAGCGGAAGGGCAAATTGAACAGCACCTTGCCTATGTCGACGGTGATGTCTCTGGTGTAGTAGAGGGCTTCCTCCTTCTCGTCGCGCGGCTTGTCATCGCCGAAGAGCGCGTAGGCGAGGTAGGGGAAGCCGGCTTCAGCGAGGAGGAAGTAGCCGACCCTACCGTCGCTGAAGCTTGCCGGCTCGGGGAATGGCAGCTCCTTCCAGACCGACTCGTCGAGCGACCTGATATCATCGAGGTACGTCTTGATGCATAGCACCACACGTCTAGGGATCGCCCGATTCAGCTCCACCATCGCGTAAAGAGGCTGGCTCTAGGCTAAAAACCTTCGCCGTAGCGTCCGGGAGGAAACGGGGGTTACGGGTCAACCGGGCGGCCAGCTTGAGCAGCTCCAGGTTGGTCAGGGGGCGGGTAGAGCGGGGCTGAGAGCCCCCTGTGCCTGTAGCTGAGCGCCAGGCTGGGGGCGGCTGAGGCGTCCGCGTAGGCTGGGTCCGCACCGGCCTGGAGCAGTGCGAGTGGCATCCCCGGGAGTGAAAGCCGCGTTCTCCTAGCGAGGAGGCCTTCGGTCGAGCGAACGCTTAGCTTCAGCTTCGTTAGAGCCGCGGCGCTCGATGGTGGAGGCTTGGCGGAGGGGGTGGTGGTGGTGGGGGTTGTGAGGCTCGATCGGGCGGGTGGGGGAAGCGTTGCTGGGGCTTCGCGCCGGCCGGTGGGGCTACGTTACGCCCCCGGCGTGGAGTCCGATGAGCCTGGAGCGCGCCTGCTCTTGCGGTGGGCCTTAGGGGAGCGGTTTGATCGGGTGCGGCCTTTCGAGTGCGGATTCGACACCTCTGCTAAAGTTTGCTTGAAGGCGTGATGCTCGTCAAGCTTCCACCGCGAAGGTTCGATAAACTTATGCTTCGGTTGTTTTAGAGTATCGCGAGTCCATAGGGTCTAGTGTACTCTATTCTACCCGTCGTCGGGTCGACTTTTATCCCGAGCCCCTCCATGGCCGTTACGCCGAGCGTGGGCTCCAGGGCCTCCATTATCGCAACGGGCAAAACCCCCTCCCTCTCTCCTATCCTTATGTAGGCGTAGGATAGGTGGGCTTCCACCTTCCTCTTGTCGGCTGTCGGCAGCTCAGCCCTCGCCATCGGCCTTATGGCCAGGCTCTCTGTCAGCTGCGGAGGCAAGGCTGTGTAGTAAGCGCCCGTATCAACTAGAAAGTTCACCTCCTCAACCCTCGCCTTCTCGGGCGATCAGACGAAGCCCTTCACCCTCACGTAACCCATTTGACCACCGAACTTTATCGATGCATCAACATATAAGTTGATCGGATTGGGGAGGGAGATGCTTTAACTTTGGAGGGCGTGGGGCTCAGCTCCGACAATACGAATTAGCATCAACCTTAGTGAAACCCGGAACAGCCGCGCGAGACGTAATCCTACTTCCACCGTACTGGGTACAGAACTCTCTATTTTTAAGACCAAGGAATGGTAGCAAGATACTACATAATGATTAGGCGTCTGTATGAACTTCTCTTTAGTTTTTCCTTCGAAGAACAACTGTCGAAGGGCGTGATTCACCATGGGCGTGGTGGTCCTGGAGCACGGGTTTCAGGGTTGACCCAGCGATGGGGGCTCGTCATAGGGCTAACATTTGGGCTGAACGTTCGAGGCGATAAGAGCGGGTGTCTAAGGGGCTATCGAAGCGTGGGATTCGCGATCATCGACAGTACCGTGGTTCTTCGGCCGAAGGCTCCATCGATATCTCTCGCAACAGCCGAAGGGGCTGAGCTGCGCTGAGGAGTTTCAGAAGGCTCTCGAAACGGGGATGTGCCTCTGAGGAGCGATGTCGGCGAAGCCCTCCTGTCTGGGTTGCCGCCGCGAGCTCTACGTTAGGCTGGGCGTGCTCCCTGGGGATGGTGTAAGCTGGGGTCGCGTGGGAGGAAGGTGCTGGGCATGGCTGTGGGGGGAAGTGGTGAATTGTTGTGAGAAACGCTCGTCGAGCATCTACAATCACTCCTTGGACCGGACGGCCCCGGTTGGGGTACGCTTGCTGGGCTTTTCAGGAGCTGCACGTCTTCGCGCTGTTTTCCATTTGTTCGCTTCAGCCCTCGCGCTCCCGCGCTTCGCACCGCTTAGGGGGTGTAGAAGCCCCTGCTATGGGGTCGCCGTACTTTTGAAGCTTAGACTCCTGCAGGTCCTCATAGGGTTCTCCTCGCTTTTACCACGCTATTTCTATGGGAGGCTTCTCTCAGCCACCAGGATCGTCGTTTTTGCGGAATGTGAGGACGCTGAAGTTCTGGGCGTTGACGCCCTAGAGGGCTTGAGGCTCGGGGTTGATCCCGTAACGAAGCAGCTTGGGAAGGTTGAAGCGTTACCGGCGCTGTGACCTTCCTAAGTTACTCCGAGAGGCTCGGGGAGTGATGTGGGGGCGCTGGGTGAAGCGCGTTTTCCGGTGCGCACTAGAGCGCTTTACTTAGTTTCTGAGTAAAACGTTTTGAACCGTTGCAAGCGGTATTAAATCATCAGAAACTCTACTGGTTTTAGCTTTTTGGTTACTGGATCGACTTGGAAACCTAAAGACTCTAAACTTGTTGCTCCAAACACTGGGGTGTCACCCTTTTCTCCGAAAATCACGGGTGCGACTCTGCGTACGCCCTCGTACTCGATTAAAGCCCACCCGATCTCCCGCTCAATAACGGCTCCCCCGTAAACTCTGAGCCTTACGCGGTCGATGGGCCCTAAACCCAAGCCTTTCAGGACTTCGCCGGGTATGGAGGTGAAGATGGCGCCGCTATCCACCAGCAGCTCAACCTCCTCCACCCTCGTTGGGTTTACCGGATTAGCAACTTTCACCTTTACGTGCGTGAAACCCATTGCTAAGCCTAAACAGTCATGCTGAAACGGCCTTAAATGCTTTGACGCAAATGATCGCAGACGCTTTGGCTGCTAACGCCCTCGTTTGATCACCCTAAGCTTTGAAGCCTCTAACCATCGCGGGTAAATTCCAGCATTGAGCGAAAGAGAAGCGTGCTAAGCAGGGTGGGATGGTTTCAACGCGGGCTTAAACTGCCAAAACCATCGTGTATGGTTCAGCTCGTAGGGGACAGCGTAGGTGAGCCTTACGGGTGGTAGGGAGAGCCTGATGCGAGATCCTACAGCGTGCTTCGGAAAGATGGAGGTTCGCTTCACGGCGTCCCGTACGCCAGCTGGTGGGGCTAGGTATGCAAGCCCCTCGAAGTGACATCCGATGAGCCTGAAACGCGTGCGTTCTCGTGGTGGAGAACCCTTGAGACCGGGGGGCGGCTTAGTCGAATACCGCTTCTTGGATGCTGGTTCAGGAGCTCCTTGCCATAGCTCGCTTGAAACTACACGCGACCATTCACGCTGAGGCCGCAAACATGCGTTTCGACGATCTCGAGGCGCACTTTGAAATCCTAAAGGTATTTATGCACTCGCGGAGTCTTTTCCGCGGCCGATGCGATGGGGCACATTTGCGTGAAGGCTACGTTCTACAACGCTGTCGATTACGTTCAATACGTGGAAGGGAAGCGTAGGCTGGAAGAGGTCAGGAAGGTGGAGGTGGAGGCTCTCGTCGATACGGGCGCAACCTTCCCAGCTCTGCCTGAAGATGTGGTTGCGGGACTCGCGTTGCCGAGCGTTGAGCGAACGTTCGGCTGAAGCAGCCGAGGGTGCTGGAGAAGTTAGGCTTGCAGCCAAAGCTATAATAGAGGCAGTGTGGGGTAGCGCAGCCCCCCGTTATCGTTAGACTGAGGGGCGTGATTCTACTCATAGGCGTGGTAGCCTTGGAGCAGATGGGCTAGAGGGGTGACCCAGCAGCGGTGGGCTTACCAGAAGACTACCGTTTTCGCTCTGGACGTTTGGGACGACGCGGCTGCGGCTGAGCCGTGAGCTGGTGGCCGCTAAAGGTTGAGATCGTGCGGGCCGTTTAGAACTAGCGAGGGCATCTACGTGCTCGATAGGCGTTAGAGTGCTTGAAAAGCTGCAGGGGGATGTCGAGGAGTGCATTGAGATGCGGCAGCAGGGTTGACTGCAATCCTACGCTGAGAGATGGCCAAAACGGAAAACGTTATATGACATATACGAGTGCTAAAAGTGGCTACTCATGGTTGAGGTCGTGTATCTTCCTAGGAGGGCTGCTGAAGAAGCTAAGAGGAGAGGCCTTGACATCGGAGACCTCATCTTAAAAGTCTTAGCTCAGGAGCTTAAGCTGGATCCTGAGGAAATTTCTGAGGCTCGCCTAGAGTTAGCATCGAGGTTTTTTGAAGAGGCCAATTTATACCTTGAGAAGGGTGAAGCGGTTCAAGCATCTGAAAAGTTGTATAAAACTGTCGAAGAGTGCATCAAAGCGTTGGCGGAGGTATTCAACGTGCCGCAGGTTGAAGAAGTTAAGAGGAGGGGTAAGTGGGATACTTGGCTTCTAGGGATGGCTTCGACGGACCTATCCAAGACCCTTAAGGAGGATAGGATTAGACTCGCGTGGAAGGATGCGTGCGACATCCACGTATGGGGTTTCCATGAGGCGAAGTATAGGGTGGAAGACGTAAAAGCTGCTCTACCGCTAACCGAATGGTTACTAAACTTCACTAGACAAGTCGTAGCAGGAAAGATCAGGAAGACGACATGACGTTTGAAACGCGGCGCGCGTTGGTACGACGATGCGTACTAGAACCGTAGACGCGAAGCTGTGAAAACTTGATTGAGCGCTGCGCGGGTGGTGGAGCCCCTAGCGTCAATGCAGCGTCGGAGGTTCGGAGCTACGAGCGTGAGCGCGCTGGAGCTAGCGACAATA
The DNA here is from genome assembly GCA_038731975.1 of Thermofilaceae archaeon. Classification (NCBI taxonomy): domain Archaea; kingdom Thermoproteati; phylum Thermoproteota; class Thermoprotei; order Thermofilales; family Thermofilaceae; species Thermofilaceae archaeon. The sequence goes on from JAVYQJ010000003.1 coordinate 129,797, forward strand.
AAGAGGGCGGTACGGCAGCCAGCTTCGTGAAGAAGGGGGCTACCGAGACGGGATACCTGAACTGGGCTAAGACCCTGTTGCGAATCGTTGGATCTGCGCAGCGAATGGGGGGTCTTTTAGCGGGTGGTTTGCCGCTCGGTCGTTGCGAGCGGGCCTTGCTGGCGTGACGGTCTCTAGCTTGACGGACTCTTCGAGGTTTGAAGAGGTCTCGCGATGGCGGGCTCTTGCCATCGGGGTGCGCTTCGGGGACTGCTCGACGCTCCGTTTTCTCCAGCCTAAGAGGGTTCCTGGGGCCTCGCCCCCAAGGGGTTTTTAGGGCAGCTGCCCCGGTGTTTTCGGCTCGCATGTCCATCGAGGAGGCGTGGAGGGCTTTAGCTCACGCTCGCGAGGGGTTCGAGAGGTTCAAGGAGAACGGGGATCCCCTGCTGTTCAGGGATGCCTGCGAGAAGGCCTGGCTCGCCGTGCTCTTGGCCACCGACCTGCTCCTCGTGAGGAGTGGGGTGGGTAAGCCCTCCAGCTACGCCGAGAGGAAAGCCATGCTGCGGAGGCTCGTGGCTGGGAGAGCGGAGCTCGCTGAGCTGGGGCTCGACGACAAGTTCTACGCTAGAGCCTAAAAGCTGCACGTGCTGGGCTTCCACGAGGGAGCTCTCGACCCGGAGGACCTCGAGGAGGAGCTTAGGAAAGCCGAGGGGTACCTGAGGATCGTGGAGAGCCTTTTGAAGTAGGTTGCGAGCAGCTATGCGGGATTGGGGATCGCTGAGGGAGAGGGGCGGGGGCAGGGGATCGGTTTCGTGGCCAGTGGAGGGGGAGAGCTAGGCGCTCGCCGTGGTGCAGCCCTGGGCGCACTCCTCGCTGCGGACCCGGGTTGCTCGAGCAGCAAGCAGTGGAGATGCTCTACCGGTAGCCGAAATCGAGGGAGCTTCCGACGAACATGTATCGCAGTATTGTTGAAGTGGATAGGGTGAGGAGTTTAAGCGGGGTTGCAGTGTTAAGGCTTTGTGGTTTAGTAAAACTTTATCTTTTGGCGGTGGCTGGATTGGTGTGGTTGGGGTGGCTGAGCAGCTGCTGTCATTGGCGCTCGACAAATCCCTGGAGATCATCGTGAGGAAGATGGAGAAGGGTGAGAGGTTGAAGGCGGAGGACTTGGCCGTACTCACCATAGCCGTCGTGAGGGACTTATCGAGGCGGATTGATGAGACGAATAAGCGGATCGACGCGTTGGCCGACTCGCTCAACACTCGAATCTCCGAGCTGGACGAGCGGTTGAACAGGAGGATTGATGAAACGAATAAGCGGATCGACGCGCTGGCTGATTCGTTCAACGCCAGGATCACCGAGATGGATGAGCGTTTGAATAGAAGGATCGACATGCTCGATGAGCGTTTGAACAAGAGGATTGATGAGCTGGATGAGCGGTTGAGTGGGAGGATTGATGGTGTTTACCAGGTGTTAGGCGACTTGCAGAAGGCCGTTGTGGAGATGCAGAAGACGATGCTGGAGATGAGTAAGCTGCTCGTTGAAGTGCAGAGGGATGTGGCCGACCTGAAGAGGGCGCTGCTGAAGCAGTGAACCGCGTTAGGCAATCCGGCTGATCGCCCCGCTCCCCGAGGCCTGCCCTCCGACTGAAGTGCCGGGGGGTTGGAAGTTTAGTGATCTTTCGAGCTGATCCTGTGCTCCGGTGCTCTTGCACAGTTTTCTGTCACTGGTGCGGAGCCTCGTACTTCCCTGAGCTGGCGTGCCGGCTGGTTCTCGGAGGAGCTGGAGGTTGGGGTGGTGTCCTAGCTGATGCGGACGCGGGAGCCGTGCCTCCAGCCGTAAAGCGTAAGGGTTATGGCTTTCCGAGGTTTTCGGACGCAGGTTTGAGATGGGGGGCGGCATGGGGCATGTTTACGTCGACGTCGTGGTGAGGGGTGCTAGGGGAGAGGTACCTTTGAGGGGCGTGCTCGTGGATACGGGGGCGAGCTACACGGTGCTGGACGAGGAGGTCGCCGAGAAGGTGGGTGCGTGGCCTATACCGTACAAGGTTCGCTTAGAGCTCGGCGACGGCAGAGTGGTCGAGGCGAGCGTGTACGCGGTCGTGGTGAAAGTTGGGGATCGATCCGCCGCCACGCTGGTCGCCTGCTTTAAAGGGGCTAGGAGTGTTCTCGGGGTGAGGACTTTGGAGGACCTGGGGTTGAGAGTGGATCCTGTGAGCGGTAAGCTTGAGCCTACCAGGCCGGCCGGCTTAGCATACTTCTATTAGGGGCTAGCTTTGGGAAACGCGCCTGAAGATAGCAGCATGCACTCTTCTCTCTCGCCCAGGGCTTTCAGAGCTGAACACTCTGCATCGGTTTGCGCATGCGGGCTTGCCCCTCGCTTAAGTAAGTTCAGAGCCGGGGCGAGTAACATGGAGTTTATACATGGGTAGCAGCGCGCTTGGGTGGGGACCAAGCTAGTGAGCCCGCTCTGGGACCCTGCGGGGTAAGGCCTCACCAGTGAAAGCGCTTCTCCGGAGCGCTGCGAGGTGAAGCGGCTGACGGTTACCCCTTGCTGGGCTTCAGGGCCCGCTCTCTTCCTTTTGAGATGCTGCTTTTCTTTGCTTCCCATCTGATGTGCTCGCAGATCACGCTGAGTATCCCTGGGGGAGCATCTCTACGGTTGACGCATGTGGGTGCATAGGTTAAGGTGCTTCGGAAGGGAAGGGTGAGAGCCTCACGAGGGCCTAAGCGGCGTCAAATCGGATGAGCGAGCGGCTGGTGCGCTCCACGCCCTTGACCAGCTCCGGCGCTTCAGCAGCACCGCGGGCTCCCTCTCCTTGAGCGTCGCTCAAGCATCGGCTCACAGCGCTAAAAGCTTCGGTATGTGGCGCTGAGCACCGGTTCACCCAACTCGCGCTGCCTTTACTGCCAAGGCCTCCCGGGCTCAGCGGCCACTCCGGCTATGTACCGCCCGGCCATCGGGGCGCGGGCTCCTGGATCCACGCGCCTTTACCGCGTTACCGTGAAGCCATCGTGCTTGTTGGGTCCATGTTTAGCTGGCTTTGCAGGGAGCTGGTAACTTTGAAGCTTCTACGCGATTGTCTGTGCGTTGCTTACAGCTCTCACGTGCTTTGCCGCAGTGTTTCTCAGCTCTTTATCGCCCATCACGACAGCTTTTTCGCCCTCGCAGCGCTTCCTCCAAACAGCGTTTGCGGCCTCGTAGACCGTTATGCTGAGCGTGACGCCTGCAGCTAGCGGCTTGAGAACGCCTCTCTTCACCAAGTTCACGATCGAGCTGGAATCGGAAGGGTACGGCACCGCTCCCCTGTCCTCACGTATCAAGCTGGCCCCTCCTCGCTGATGCCAGCCAGCTCCTCAGCCAACCTCGCAGCACTCGCTTCGAGCCTCCCAAGCATCTTTCGCCGAACTTCCTCCTCCCAGAGCCTTTCCGATGGCTGAGCTCGGCTTTGCGCCGCACTTTTCGAGTAGCTCTTTCAACTTCCTAGGGATCTTCGCGGACACTGTAACGTAATCAGACATCACTGAATGGCCAAAGGGAGCAGGCCGATAATTGATCCACATACGCGTTGCCCCGGAGCGCGTCTCTGATGCTAGCTGCCGCAGCTAATGGATCTTAGGGCTACCTACCGCGGCGGAGTGCCCCCTCAACCTCTGGGCTTCTCCACGGCGTCTCGTACTTCTTAGAGCTGGCGCGCTGGCTGTCCGCGAGCTTCAGGGGGCTGGGGGTTGCGGGCTTAACGTTGTTTCAGATGGCTAAGCTTTATCTGCATCATCCTCGTGGGGATTACTGGCGGTGTATGACGAAGCGTGAGGAGTACGAGTGTCTTCTCGAGAGGTCGAGGCGC